>NZ_JAPDBZ010000048.1:0-26246 GCF_027705505.1 Aeromonas sp. QDB56 | reverse complement strand
TGCGATTAAATCAGATCACAAACGAAGCCTTTTTTCTATCTATTTCAATTGGTTGTAGCTAAAGATCCTGTACATGATGGTCCGCATGTGACCGATGGCGAGGTTTGATAGTGATCGGTTATTTGCAGCTATTACGTGATCGGGTGCGCAGAGCCCTGGGTATTCTCTTGTTTGACAAGAAGATGCCACTCGGCATCCAGGGGGATATCAAGCATATTTTGGTGGTTCGCTGGGATGCCAAGCTGGGGGATTCCTTTATCTCCTCCTTTTTCTTCCGGGAGCTAAAAAAACTGCCGGGCAACAAGAAAGTGACGGTTATCACGACCCCAGCCCTGGCCAGCCTGTATCGGGATTGTTTCGGGGTTGATGAGGTCATCGAGATCAACAAGCGACCCGGCTACGGTGCTATTGGCAAGATGGTGTCAGCCATTCCCCATGTCGATCTGGTGATACATCTCACCGAGGGGATGAAGATGAAGGATCTATATCTCCTGCACAAACTCTCGTCGACCAATGTTGCCTCCCTCGACGACAGTATCGGACGTGTCAATGTGAAGTTGTCCGAGGCGACGGCGGGCATGCTGTTCCAGGATAAATATCGCTATCTGCTGTCACTGCTGGGTGCGAAAGAAGTAGATCAGAAGTACATGATCCCAGTGGCAGAGAAGGGGAATGTGACCTCGGCCTGTGATGACCTCATCCTCATCAACCCCTTCGGCAGCACTCAGTACAAGTCGTTCTCGCACGCCAAGATGGTTGAGTTGTTGAAGACCTTGGCAACCGAGTTCGCTGCCTATCGCTTCGGAGTGCTCTCTTCACCCGCAACTTATGCTGCGGCGGAGGCCATGCTCAGAGCTAGCGCGGCTAGCAATGTTATGCTGCTGGATGGCGTAAAAACCATAGATGATGCTATTTATTGTGTTCAGCAGTGCATGGCTGTGCTGTCGGTGGACACCGCCATAGTGCATATCGCCGTCGGATTGGAGAAGCCGCTGGTGGCTATCTATCCGCGCCATGGTGAGACGTTCAACCAGTGGTTGCCGACCAGCACGCCGCGGGTCCGGATCCTGTTTAGCGACTCCCCTGGCCTGAATGCCGACATGAACAATGTCGATGACCGGGCCGTCTGCGAGGCGCTAGCTAGTCTGCTGTCCGTGACTGAGCAAGCAGAGCCGCTAGCCGCTGAATAACCAGCTCAGGTGTAATTGAGCGGAACAGGGCTTCATCGAAGAAGTCCTTCTCCTGGGTCGGCAACTGATAATCCGCCCCCTTGGCGTCGAAGATATCGATGGCCTGATACCGGGGGTGGTTCACCGGGTTGGCGATGATCTTGTCGCCGCCTGGGGCCACTATGGTCAGCAGCGGCAGATCGATGGCCTGCGCCATGTGCCGTGGGCCAGTGTCGTTGCCGACAAACAGCTGGCAATGGGCGAAGAGCCCCACCAGCTCCCGTACCGAGCGGGTCTGAACATGGTCAAACACGCGGGCCTGCAGCGCTGCTGGCAGTAACGGCTTCAGCCCCCGGTTGTACTCCTCTTCCCCCGGTCCGCAATAGACCAGGATCTGGGCATTGTGCTCCTCGATGAGCCACTGGGCGACCTTGGCGAAGCAGTCGATGGGCCAGCGCTTGTAATGCCCGAGTGAGTTGACTCCCATGGCGATGAGTGGCCGGGTCGGGTCGACGCCAGCGGCCAGCAGGGTCTCGCGCCCCCGTTGTCTCTCCCCGTCGCTGAGCCAGAGATAGTAGTTGCGATCCTCCCTGGCGAGGCCGAGGGGCTTGAGCAGTGAAAATCGGTCGTCCACCAGGGTGCTGTTGCCCTGATGCTCGGTGTCATGGCGAAAGCGCACGATGCGGTTGTGGCCCAGGCGCCATGGGAAGGAGTCGAAGCCGATCCGCAGGCGGGCGCCGGAGAAGAGGCAGGTGAGCAGGCCTATCATCTGGCCCTGGCTGTTGATCACCACATCGTAGCGCTCGCGGCGAATGCCCAGCAGCAAATCCTTCATGTAGCGCCACTCGTTGCGGCGCGCCTTCTCGATGACGATCAATCGATCGATGTTGGGGTTTCCCTCTGCCATGCCCGCGCAGTAATCCATGACCAGATAGTGAACTTCCCCGGCAGGGTCGTGCTGCTTGAGGTTGTTGCACAGTGCGGTGGAGATCAGCACATCTCCTATCTGTTTGGTTTGTACTACCAGGTATTTCATGGAAAGGGCCTCGAGCGAGGTCGGGTTGAACGTCAGCGCATCAGCATATCGCACTCCCCTGTCAGATGCTGCCGCTATGGGGTGAAAATCCGATCCAACGCACTGTGTTTGCACATATTTTCGACGTTGTTCGGGCTGGTGGGGCCCGGCTGGCAGTGCGGGAAGATGAGCGGGGGCATGGCACCGCTGGCCATGCCCCCGATGGGCAAGAGTGATCAGCGTACGATGAGGCCGAGCAGGATCCCCACCACGCCGAAGTCGGCATCGCTGAAGGTGGTGTTGGCAAAGCCGAGATCCCCCAGCACCGGCAGCAGGAACACCGGCAGGAAGGTGATCAGCAGGCCGTTGGCGAAGGCACCGAGTAGAGCGCCGCGACGACCGCCGGTGGCATTGCCGAACACCCCAGCCGCCGCACCGACAAAGAAGTGCGGCACGACGCCTGGAATGATGACGGTGAGCCCCAGCAGGTAGAGCAGCACCATGCCCACCAGACCGGCGGTGAAGCTCGACAGGAAGCCGATCAGCACCGCATTGGGGGCGTAGGGGAAGACGATGGGGCAGTCCAGCGCCGGCTTGGCGTTGGGCACCAGCTTGTCGGAGATCCCCTTGAAGGCCGGCACGATTTCGGCGATGACCATGCGCACCCCCTGCAGGATGACGTAGACGCCGGCGGCGAAGGTGATGGACTGCATCAGGGAGAACATGAACCAGTGCTTGCCCTTGGCGACGCTGGCGACGAACTCGGGCCCGGCGAAGGCGGAGGTGATGAGGAAGATGATGCCCATGGTGAAGGAGATGGCCACCGGGGTATCGCGCAGGAACAGCAGGCTTTTGGGCACCTGCACCTCTTCGCTGCTGTGGGCCTTGTTGCCGAACTTGGCGCCGATCCAGCCGGCCAGCACGTAGGAGCAGGTGGAGAAGTGGCCGAGTGCCACATCGTCCGAGCCGGTGATCTGCTTCATGTAGGGGTGGGCGAGGGCCGGGAACAGCACCATGGTCACGCCGACCACCAGGCTGCCCACCGCGATGAGCGGGATGCCGCTCATGCCGCCGGCGGAGAGGATGGCTGCCACCATCATCGACATGAACAGGGTGTGGTGACCGGTCAGGAAGATGAATTTCCACGGGGTGAGCCGGGCGATCAGGATGTTCACCAGCATGGCGAAGAACATGATCATCGCCATCTCCTTGCCGAATGACTGCTGGGCGATGGAGACGATCGCCTCGTTGTTGGGGACGACCCCCTTGATGCCGAAGGCGTGCTGGAAGATGGTGGCGAAGTCGCCCAGCGAGTTCACCACCAGGGTGGCGCCAGCCCCCAGGATGACGAAGCCCATGATGGTCTTGACCGTGCCCTTGATGCACTCGGTCACCGGTTTCTTCTGGGCGATCAGGCCGATGAGGGCGATGAGGCCAACCAGCACGGCCGGCTCCGACAGCACGTCAAACATCAGAAAATTGAAAAATTCCATGGTCAGCTCCAAGCAGATGGAAGCGGCGGCTCACCAGCCGCCCAGACAGTCACAAAGGGGTTAGAGTGCGCCCAGCTCGCGCAGGGCGATGGCGAGTTTTTCTTTCATGGCGGCCTTGTCGACCATGTTGTCCAGCGATACCAGCCGACCATTGACACCCATGCTGACCAGCTGTTCGGCGATGTCGCGGGTGGCGACAAAGATCTCGGCGCTCTCACTGCCGGCGGAGGCGAGATCCCGGTGATCCACCTCGGCCGTCACGGCCAGCTCCTTGAGAATGCTCTTGATGCTCATCTCCATCATGAGGCTGGTGCCCAGGCCGTGTCCGCATACAACCAGAATTTTCATGCTCTCTTCCTCTGTCAGGTGCGCCGTGGCGCAGATCAGTAGCGCGCCAGGATGCGCAGGATGTCGTCTTTGCTGGTGGCCGCCATGATGGCCGCCACGTCTTCTTCATTCATGAACAGCTCGGCCAGCTGGGCGATGGTCTCCACGTGGGAGTTGCTGTCGCTGGCGGCCAGGGTGACCAGCAGCCGCACCGGGTCGTTGCCCTCGGAGCCGAAGTTGACCCCCTCTTTCAGTACGGTCAGCGCCAGTCCCAACCGGTTGACGCCGTCTTCCGGGCGGGCGTGGGGCATGGCCAGGCCCGGACCCAGCACGTAGTAGGGGCCGAGCTCCTCGTGGGAGCGATAGAGCGCCGCCACATAGGAGGGCTCTATGGTGCCGTTGGCAAGCAGGGGGGCGGTGGCCAGCTCGATGGCGTGGCGCCAGTCGCGGGCGCCCGCTTCGATGGAAATGACCTCCTCGGTCAGCAATTGGGTCAGCATGGCAGTGTCCGGGCTGGATAGGATGGCGCCAATCTAGCGATCTTGCCCCTTGATAACTGTGAGCTTGATCCCGAAAGTTAGCGCTACCAGATAGCGCTAACATTGAACTGTGATAGCGCTATCATTTCTCTCACAGGAGGGATTCATCCTGCCCCTTATCGGCCTCAAAGAAGGTAAAATCCGGTTTGAGCAAATAGTCAGTGCCCCGCTTTTGCCTTAAAGTGAATGCCCGTATGCCGAGGAAGGGAAAGGATGTCAGAAGCGAAAAAACGCCGCAGCACGGGTCGGGTGACCCTCAACGACGTGGCCCAGTTGGCTGGCGTGGGAGCCATGACGGTGTCGCGCGCCCTGCGCACCCCCGAGCTGGTGTCCGACAAGATGCGCGAGCGCATCGAGGCGGCGGTGGATGAACTCGGCTATATCCCCAATCGGGCGGCGGGGGCGCTGGCTTCCGCCACTTCCCAGACCATAGTGGTCATCGTCCCCAGCCTGGCGGAGCGCGCCTGCGGTGACATGATTGCCGGGCTGCAGCAGACCCTGCTCGCCGAGGGCTATCAGATCATGCTGGGGGATGCCCAGCACCTGAAGCAGCAGGAGGCCAGCCTGCTCAGCAATTTCCTGCAGCACAATCCGGCCGCCGTGGTGTTGTTTGGGGGGGATCCCGGGGAGGTCATCCGGCAGCGCCTGCAGGCGGCTCGCTTGCCGGTGGTGGAGGTGGGAGCCATGGCGCGCCATCCCATCGACATGAACGTCGGGGTCTCCAACTTCGATGCCGGTTATCAGCTGACCCGCCACCTCATCGAGCGCGGTCATCGCAACATCGGCTTTCTCTGTGCCCGCCAGGAGCAGTGGATGCTGCAGCAGCGCATGCAGGGCTGGCAGAAGGCGCTGCTGGACAACTACCTCTCTCCGGACGCCATCATCAATACCTCTGAGCTGCCGAGTTTCAGCACGGGGGCGGCCATGCTGGGGGAGTTTCTGCTGCGCTGGCCCGAACTGGATGCGCTGATCTGCGTCAACGACGAGCTGGCGGCCGGGGTGCTGTTCGAATGCCAGCGCCGCCATCTGAACGTGCCGGGCAAGCTCGCCATCGCCGGTTTCGACGATCTGGATGTGGCGCGCGCCTGTCATCCTGCGCTGACTTCGGTCAGGATCCCCTATCACCAGATGGGCAGGGAGGCGGCGGAGCTGATCCTGCGCCAGCTGGCGGGCGAGGAGGTGACCGGCATGAGCCTCGCCCTGGATTTTCAATTGCAAAAGCGCCAGAGCACCTGACGAGCGATACCACGACAGGGCGAGGCAAGCATGTTCAAGGCGTTGTGACCGAAGACCAAGTCGGTGCACCGTCGCCCTGCGCGGGAACTGCCAGCCGACGTGTTCGCCCGGTCTGTCACCGGGTTGACGCAGAGCGTGGATGCCACTGTAGCCATGACTCCAGGTGGCTGGCTGCACCCAGGTAAAGCTCTGATCGGAACCACTGGCGAGCCCCATTATTCTGGATAGACTTTGTAGGCCGGTGCACTATCCAAGGAGAATGAGCATGGGTACGCAGACGCCTGATTTCGATCTCGATGATGACTGGGAGCCGGAATCCTGGGAAGACGAGCTGGAGGAGCTGGATGACGAGAGCTGGCAGGACTATGACCCTCTCGACGATCAGTGACTCCCTGTAACGCCTGAGGGCGGGCTTGGTGCCCGCCCGATTTTTTGTGTGGCGAGGGGGGCAGCCCTTGGAGAGAACGGGGCGGGCTGGTTAGAATGAACTGCTCAAATGACGCTGTACGAGGCAGGCAGCGGCTCAACAACGATTCCAACGACGCCAAGGATGAATATGCGCTCACTCGTCATCATGTTTTGTGCCGCCCTGCTCGGGGGCTGTGTTTCCAACTCCGACGACCCTTGCGAGAAGGTGTGGAGCGACGTGGGAGAGGCGGACGGCAAGCTCGGTTTTGCTGGCGATCGGGTGGCATTTCACCAGACCCAGTGCGGGGAAAAAGTGGACGTTGCCCTTTGGGAGCTGGGTCGCCAGAAGGGGCTGGCCTGGTATTGCCGACCCGAGCATCTCTATCTGGCAGGACGGTCGGGAGAGGAGTATCGCGGCGTCTGTCCCAACGACGTGCAGGCCCGTCGCCTGTTTGAACAGGGTCGCCATGGCTGGACTGATCAATAAATCAGCCTTCCTCTCTCTTCTGAAATATTGCGTGAACCTCTTCGTGAGAAGAGGGACCTACCCTTCTTTATGCTTCAGCCGCAGCGGCTGGCACAGGTAATCCTTGTCATTGGCGCTGCGGGCACACTTGCCACACACGAATTTGGGTTTGCGCACAATCTTGCGCAGCGTCTTGAGATCGGCGGGGATCTCGTGACGGCGCCACTCACACAGCGTCTTGTGACCCATGACGTCCTCGACAGTGAATGCAACGGGTGAGAGGGGCAGGACCCCTCCCGGTGTGGTTACTGGTACAGGTATTTGGTGAAGATGAGCTCGCGGACCGCCTTCTTGCCCGTCTCCTTGACCAGCAGTTCGTTGACCTTGGCCTCACACTCCTTGCGCAGCTCTTCCCGGTTCACCAGGGACTTGATCTGTGCGCCCGTCTTGCTGCCAATCAGCCGGATGATGGCGTCGCGGATCAGGGGGTCGTGCTGCTCCAGCAACTTGAGGTCGGCAGCGTCCGTGGCCATCAGCTCTACCGTCACCCGTACATAGCCGAGGGTTTTGCCGTCGCCAAGGTAGTTGGTGATGATGTCCGGATCCAGAGCGTGATAGGCGAATCCCGGCTGGACGGCGGAGGAGGCGGGATCGGTGGCCTCTTCCTCATTGGCGAAGGCCTGTGTATTCAAGAGGGTACACCCCAGGGACAGCAGCAGAATTCTGAAGATCTTCATCTGGATGGCTCGGCAGCGACGGATGCCCCATTTTTGATGCTGCCATCGGGGCCGTCAAGCACGGATGTTCTTACAATTCGCCATTGATTTACGGATAATAAACCGGTTTTTAACCTGACAACGGAAATCTCCGGATGGTGAAGCTGTGAAGTCCGAGTTGACTGTTCCCCTCGTCCAGCTCGTCCCGTGGCGGGGGCCTGCAGAGTGCGAACCGCCCGAGGCGCTGCGTCCCTGGTTGCTGGAGGCCGATTCCATGACCCGGCGCCTGCGTCGTTACAATCATCACCTCTCGGTGCAACTGCTCGGCAATCGCGCCGTGTCGCTGACGGTGGACGAGCAGGCGCTGGTGGCGGTGTCGGCCCCCGTGGGCATGTGCCGCGAGGTGATCCTGCACGGTGATGGCGGGCCTGCCATCCTGGGTTGGACCCTGTTTGCCGAAGCGGCCTTGCAGGGGGGCGGTTTGCAGGATCTGGGAGAGCAGCCGCTGGGAGAGCGCATTTTCGGTGATGCACCGGCGCGGCGGGATCACCTGCAACTGGCCTGTTTCGAGATAGCGAGCAATCCCTGGTGTCCGGCCGCTACCGTCTGGGGGCGTCGTTCCCGCCTGTTTCTGGGGCAATGGCCACTGCTGGTCCATGAACTTTTCCTGCCCTCGCTATCGTCTCATTCGTTGCCATCGGATAAGGAGCTGGAGTGAAGCTGTTAACCAAGGAGCGGGGACTGGCCTATGCGCAGTTGGCCCGCATCGACAAGCCCATCGGTACCCTGCTGCTGCTGTGGCCGACCCTGTGGGCGCTCTGTCTGGCGGCTGGTGGCCTGCCTGACCCCTGGATCCTGACCGTGTTCGTGGTGGGCGTCTTCCTGATGCGCTCCGCCGGCTGTGTCATCAATGACTATGCGGATCGCAACTTCGACGGTCATGTGAAACGCACCGCCGGGCGACCGCTGCCCATGGGGCGGGTCGCCGAGCGGGAAGTGCTGGTGCTGTTTGCCGTGCTGGCGCTTCTCTCGTTCGCCCTGGTGCTGACGTTGAACCCGCTCACCATCAGCCTGTCCTTTGCCGGTCTGCTGTTGGCGGTCTGCTACCCCTTCATGAAGCGCTTCATCCCCATCCCCCAGCTGGTGCTCGGCATGGCCTTCTCCTGGTCCATTCCCATGGCCTACGCGGCCCAGGCCAATGCCCTGCCGCCGGAAGCCTGGCTGTTGTTTCTTGCGAACCTGCTGTGGACCATCGCCTATGACACCGAGTACGCCATGGTGGACAGGGATGACGACCTCAAGCTCGGCCTGAAATCGAGCGCCATCCTGTTCGGCCGTCACGACAAGCGGATCATCGGCGTGCTGCAACTGGCGACCCTGCTGATCCTGCTGGGGGTCGGGCAGCTGATGGGGTTGGGGTCAGGTTATTACTGGGGACTGCTGGGGGCGGCGGCGCTGTTCGTCTACCAGCAGCGACTGATCCGGGAGCGGCAGCGGGAAGCCTGCTTCCAGGCCTTCCTCAACAACAACTACGTGGGGGCGCTGGTGCTGCTCGGGGTGATGGTTCACTACCTCTAACCCGCCCCCCTTCCTGGATGAAAAAAGGCCGCATGATGCGGCCTTTTTGTTGGGTGTCGACGCCTCAGAGCCGGTTGCCCGCCTGGATGGTGCGGCGGATCTTGTTGCTGAGCAGCGGCACTATGTTGTCGGCCAATGCCTGGAAGCGGCCGAGATCCGGTTTGCAGCCCGGATCCAGATAGCCTTCGCTGCGCAGGGTGTGGATCAGGGTGCTGAACAGCTTCTGGTCGAAGAACTCGGGGGCGTTGATGCCGTGCAGGGTGCCGAGGCGTTCCGCCATCATCAGGCCGTCCGCTTCCAGCTGCTCCGCCTCGATGTGGGGCTGGGCCAGCATGCGGGTCAGCACGATGGCGTAGCGCTGCAGGGTCTCCTGGATGCTTTCGGCCAAGAGCAGCAGGCGCATCTGGTTGCCGGGGTTGACCCAGTAGCCGCCGCAGCGTGCCTCGACCAGTTGCTGGCGCAACAGCTCGGCCAGCAGGGCATCGATCAGTTCAGGCAGCTCCTCCTCTTCATAGCGCAGGAAGAGTTCGGTCTTGAGCAGGGGGTAGATGTCGACACAGCGGGCGACGATCTCGCTGCGGGAGATCCCCTCGCACCGCTCGATCAGGGCCGCCACCAGGGAGGGCATGGCGAACAGGTGCAGTATGTTATTGCGGTAGTAGGTGAGCAGGATCGCCTGATAGCGGTCCAGGCTGATGATCTGGCCCAGCTTGTCCTCGCTCACCTCGAACTTGTTGAGCTCCATCGCCTGCTCCAGCAGGGTCCTGGCGTCCTCGTCCGGCATGGTGCTGTGCGGGCTGTAGGGAACCTGCTTGAGCAGGTCCAGATAGGTGTTGAGCTGGGCCTGGAGTTCGTCCCGGGTCAAGGCGTGGCGCTCGGCGGCCAGCAGGGCCAGGGCACTCAGGGTCAGGCCGTTGACGGCGGCGGCATCGTTGATACGGGTCATCAGCAGCTCGGCCAGCTGATTGACGGTGGAGGCCATCCACTCGGGACGCTCCTCCCGGCCGATGCTCTCCTTCCAGGTGGGCACATGTTCGCCGAGGTAGCTGTTGAGGGTCAGCGGTTCGCCGAAATTGACGAAGCCACGGCCATAGTTGCGCAGCTTGCGCAGGATGCCGAGCACCTGCAGGAAGCTCTCCTTCTCCTTGCGGCTCCCCTTGAGTTCGTTGTGGTAGGTGTTCACCTCCATCACGTGCTCGTAGCCGAGGTAGACGGGGACCAGGGTCACCGGCCTGTCCAGCCCGCGCATCATGGCCTGCAGGGTCATGGCCAGCATGCCGGTCTTGGGGGGCAGCAGGCGACCGGTACGCGAACGCCCGCCCTCGGTGAAGAACTCCACCGAGTAGCCCTTGGCAAACAACAGGTTGAGGTACTCCCGGAATACCGTGCTGTAGAGCGGATTGCCCTTGAAGGTGCGGCGGATGAAGAAGGCGCCGCCGTGGCGGAAGATGGGGCCCGCCGGCCAGAAGTTGAGGTTGATGCCCGCCGCGATGTGGGGCGGCACCATGCCCTGGTGGTAGATGACGTAGGAGAGCAGCAGGTAATCCATGTGGCTGCGATGGCAGGGGACGTAGACGATCTCGTGCCCTTCCTGGGCCAGCTGACGCACCTGCTCTGCTCCGTTGACCGAGAGGCCGCGATAGAGCTTGTTCCACAGCCAGCCAAGGAAGCTTTCGCCGAGGCGGATCAACCGATAGGAAAAATTGGAGGCGATCTCGTCCATGTAGCCGTGGGCACGCTTTTGCGCCTTCTCCAGGCTGATCCCTTCCCGTCTGGCCTCCTCCTCGATGGCCTGCTGGATCACGCTCGAATCCAGCAGTTGCTTGAACAGCAGGTTGCGGTTCGGCAACTTGGGTCCGGTGGCGGCCAGCTGTTGGCGGCTGAAGTGGGTGCGGGCCACCCGCGCCAGCTTGTGGGCGATGGCCTCGTCGGTGCCGTGCTTGTCCGCCATGTAGCGCAGGGAGAGGGGAGGGGAGAAGCGCACCAGGTTCTCGCGCCCTTTCAGGATCACGATCAGCGCCTTCTTCAGGCGGTTTGGCGCCAGGCTGCTGATGATGTTCCAGCCGGAGGCCTCCTCGCCTTCCCGGCCCGGGGCGCGGCCCCAGAACAGGGTGACGGGTACTACCTGGATGTCCAGCGCCGGATCCTGCTTGTGCAGGTCCAGCAGCTGGTGGAACTCCTGCAGGAAGGGGAGCGGCTTGTTGCGCGTGCCAAACAGGGGAGGCGGACGATCCAGACAGACGTAGCGCGGCAGCAGCTGGCCACCCAGCTCCAGCGGCGTGAAGGGACCGGGCAGGCCGAGATCCTCGCAGCACTGTTGCAGGGTCATCAGGTCGGTGATCGAGCTGGTCTTCAGGGCATAGACGATGGGTCTGGCCGGATCCAGCTTGAGCTCCGTGATGGGATTTTCCGGCAGGCTCTTGTGATTGACCAAGCCACTGACCGGCCATTGCAGGATGGCTCTGGAAATGTTCTGCCCAAGGGACATGTGCGTCTGCTCTCCAAAAAAATGCGGCGTGAGCATAGCAAATCACCGGCGGCTTGTCGCCGAGAGGTACGATGAGTCGGTACTTCAGAGCGGGGGGAGGGGCAAATGTGCGTCGGGTCGCGACAAATGCCAGTTGCGCCTTGCCTTGGCCCCAGCACTGTATATACTGCCAGTGTGCTGTATAAAAAGACAGGTGCCCATGCTATGAAACCCCTTACCCCTCGCCAGGCTGAAGTACTCGAGCTCATCAAGGCGAACATGAACGAGACCGGCATGCCGCCGACTCGCGCCGAGATTGCCCAGAAGCTTGGCTTCAAGTCGGCCAACGCGGCCGAAGAACATCTGAAGGCCCTGGCCAAAAAAGGGGTCATCGAGATCATGCCGGGTACGTCCCGCGGCATTCGTCTGCTGCTCGAAGAAGAGGACGTGCAGCCTGAAGAAAACGGCCTGCCACTGATCGGCAAGGTGGCGGCCGGGGAACCCATCCTGGCCCAGGAACACATCGAGAGCCACTACCAGGTGGATCCCGCCCTGTTCCACCCGCGGGCAGACTTCCTGCTGCGGGTGCAGGGCATGAGCATGAAGAACATCGGCATCATGGACGGGGACCTGCTGGCGGTACACAAGACCCAGGAGGTACGTAACGGCCAGGTGGTGGTGGCGCGTCTCGATGAAGACGTCACCGTCAAGCGCTTCCAGCGCAAGGGCAGCCAGGTGTGGCTGCTGCCGGAAAACGAAGAGCTCTCCCCCATCGAGGTGGATCTCGCCAGTCAGCACCTCACCATAGAGGGCCTGGCGGTCGGCGTGATCCGCAACGCTGACTGGATGTAAGCATCCGATGCGATGAAGAGGCTTCCTGCGGGAGGCCTCTTCATTTTCATCTGCCGATGGCATCTCCCTCCCCACCTTTTCGCTTCTCCTTCCTGTGCACATAGTCTCGCCGCACGACATGCATTTCGGATATATCCTTTGATAAGGCCCCTGTCATGGTCGGTGATCAGGGAAGGGGGAGTCGCACCGGGCAGCACGCCATGGCAGGGATGCATGATCGCCGGGTCGGTGCGCAGAAGGGAGAGTCGCCTCACACTGGGGACTCGTACAGTCAGTACGCTGCCGTGGTTGGTTCGTCGTTGAGGACAAAGAGACTCGTCAGCGTGACCTGTTGAGCAAGGAGGACAGGTATGGCTTCAAGCTCGCCGTGGGATCCGGTGCCGGCCGCAGCGCCCGCATCTTCCATCACCCGATTCATCAAGGGCAGTCGGATGACATGGTTCTATGCGCTCTGGGTCTATCACAAGGGAGATGGCTGGACCATCTGGCTTGGGTGCCCCAAAGACAAGATTGTCCGCCTGGTTCGTCTGTTTCGCCGTCATCACGACATCGGATTGCCGGATGAGCCCTGGACTGCCCCCGTCATCCCGCTGCGCGTCCCCCTGAGACGTGCCCAGCCGCAGCACAGGCTGCGGCCCTGATCCCTCTTCCTGTACAGACAAGAGCCCCGCCAGAGCGGGGCTCTTGTTTTGGCGCCGATGCGGCTGATCCATGGCACAGACGCTTTCCCGCCGGGATGCAAGACTAGCCAGCGGCGGGGGCGGGCGGGTTACAATGACCCCTACCGGTTTTGCCCCTAGGGCTTCTAACATAAGCAAGGCTTTGTTTTATATGGTTAAACCACGCTTTTACCTGCTGCTGTTGCTGTTCATCGGCGCCATTGCGGCGGCTTATTACTGGAGTCAGCCCGTGGTGCCGGAACAGGCCGATTACTACCCGGCGGGGCGAGACATCAACCCGTTTACCCTCACGGATGCGGATGCACAGCCCTTTACCCCTGCCAACCTGACGGGACACTGGAGCTTTCTGTTCATCGGCTACACCTACTGCCCGGATGTCTGTCCGACCACGCTGGCGGATCTGCGCAGCGTCTATCCGGCGTTGAAGAAGATAGCCCCCACTAGCCAGGTGGTATTCATCTCGGCGGATCCCCAGCGGGATGACAGCGCCCGCCTGAAGAGCTATACCGCCTTCTTCGAGCCCGAGTTCAAGGCGGCGACAGCACCTCACAGTGCCCTCTTTCCTCTGGTCCGCAATCTGGGGCTGGTCTATTCCATCGTGGAAGGGGAGCGCAAGGACTACCTGATCGACCACTCCGCCTCCATCGTGCTGATCAACCCCGAGGGGAAGCTGGTGGCCACCTTCCGACCCAAAGTGGCACCGGGTGAGGTGCCCCACGTGGACATGCAGACCATGGTGGCCGACTTCGCGCGCATCGTGCGGCTGGCTGGCGAGTGAGCCCGGCGCGCACCATGCTGATTCCCGCCTGGCTGAAGGATCCTCGCCGCCACGGAGCCGTCTTCGCCCTGGCCCTGCCCATGGTGTTCTCCAACGTCACCACGCCCTTGCTGGGGCTGGTGGACACCTGGGTGATCGGTCATCTTGGCCAGGCCTGGTTTCTCGGCGGCGTCTCGGTCGGTGCGACCTTCATCAATCTGCTGTTCTGGTTGCTTGGCTTCCTGCGCATGTCCACCACAGGGCTGACCGCCCAGGCTCAGGGTGCAGCCCATGCCGAAGGGCAGCTCGACACCCTGGCGCGGGCCCTGGGCTTGGCGATCGGACTGGGCATGGCGCTGTTGCTCCTGTTGTTGCCGTTCCTGCCTGCCATCATCGCCCTCGGTGGCGGCTCTTCCGAGGTACAGACCTATGCCGGTCAATATGTGTCGGTGCGGGTCTGGAGCGCCCCGGCGGCCTTGTGCAATCTGGTCATCATGGGGTGGTTGCTGGGCATGCAGGATGCACGCAGTCCCATGCTGCTGCTGATCCTGGGCAATCTCGTCAACATGGTGCTGGATGCCTGGTTCGTGCTGGGATTGGGCTGGCAGGTGAAAGGGGTGGCCGCAGCTTCCCTGCTGGCGGATTACAGCACGCTCGGGGTGGGGTTCTGGCTGGTGAGCCGGCATCTGCGCCGACTTGATCCCGGGGTGTGGCACAACGCCTGGCAGCGCTGGCGCCAGTGGCCGGCCCTGCTGCGGCTGCTCGCCCTGAACCGGGATATTTTCATCCGCTCCCTCTGCCTGCAACTCTGCTTCGTGTTCATGACTCTGCAGGGGGCCAGGCTGGGGGATGTGGCGGTGGCCGCCAATGCGGTGCTGCTCAATTTCCTGATGCTGATTTCCTACGGGCTGGATGGATTTGCCTATGCGGTGGAAGCCATGGTAGGACGCGCCATCGGGCGGCGTGATCGGCCGCTGCTGCGAGAGGCCATCGTCCTCAATCTGGGCTGGGCGCTGCTGATCGCACTGGCATTCACCCTCTCGTTTGCCCTGGGGGGCCACTGGCTCATCCGCCACATTACCGACATACCGGCGGTGATCGCCGAGGCGCAACGTCAGCTTCCCTGGCTGGTGGCCATGCCGCTGCTGGCGGTCTGGTGCTTCCTGCTGGACGGGGTCTTTATCGGCGCCACCCGGGCCCGGGAGATGCGCAACAGCATGCTGGTGGCGGTGTTTGCCGGCTTCTTTCCCATCTGGTGGTTCTGCCAGGGATGGGGTGTGGCGGCCCTGTGGGCCGCCATGAGTGCCTTGATGGCCGGTCGTGGCCTGACGCTGGGCTGGCTCTGCTGGCGACTGGAGCGTGATGGACGGCTGCTGGCGGGGCAGGAGACGGCGCAGTCAGTCTGAATCCTGGCCACCTTGCCAATATCGTCAGCGGTCAGAGCGAGCCTGAATAGTCGAACTGTCGCCAGCTCTCGTAGACGAACACCGCGACGGCGTTGGCCAGATTCATGCTGCGGCTCTGGGGCAGCATGGGAATGCGCAGCCGCTGCTCGAATGGCAGGCTCTCGATGATCTCCATGGGCAGGCCTCGGCTCTCGGGCCCGAACAGCAGGGCGTCACCGGGGGCAAACCGGGCCGCCGAGTGGGCGGTGCGTCCCTTGGTGGTGCAGGCAAAGACCCGTTGGGGGGCGACGGCCGCCAGAAACGCCTCATAGTCAGGCCAGCGCTTGACGTCGGCAAACTCGTGATAGTCGAGCCCGGCCCGCTTGACCCGCTTGTCATCCCACTCGAACCCCAGGGGCTCTATCAGGTGCAACCGGTAGCCGGTATTGGCGCAGAGGCGAATGATGTTGCCGGTGTTGGGGGGGATTTCCGGTTGGTAGAGCACGATATCGAGCATGGAAGGATCCTGGGCTGGTGCGAAACGGGCGCCAGCATACCCAGCACCCGTGCCGATGAAAAGGGGGAGGTCAGGGCATGGGCAGACGGATGGTGATGACCAGTCCGGTCGGCTGATTGCTGCTGGCCCGGATGGTCCCCCCATGACGCTGGATCGCCTCGGCGGCGATGGCAAGGCCGAGACCAGTGCCCCCGGTCTTGGCGTTGCGGGCATCGTCCACCCGAAAGAAGGGCAGGAACAACCGGGGCTGCTGCTCCACCGGCACGCCAGGGCCGTCATCCCGTATGGTCATCACCCATTCCCGTCCCTCCCGGTACCAGTCCACCTTGATGAACTCGCGGGCATACTTGAGGGCGTTGCGCAGGGGATTTTCCAGGGCGCGCGCCAGCAGCTCCGGCCACATGGTGAGGGATTCGGCGGGCAGGGAAGGGAGCCTGAGCTGTTTGCCGTTCTGGTTTGCCTCGAACATGGCATCGTCCAGGATGGGCTCCAGCAGCTCCGCCAGGGGCAGCGTCACCGGCGCCTCCACATGTTGCTGCACCCGCGACAGATCCAGCAGATCCCCTATCAGCTTGTCGAGCCGGGCTATCTCCCCTTCGATGCGCGCCAGCTCGGCGCTGTCCCCCTGCTTGCGGCGGATCAGCGCCTGTGCGAGCTGGATGCGGGTCAGGGGGCTGCGCAGCTCGTGGGAGATGTCGGAGAGCAACTGCTTCTGCTTCTGGATCATGTCCTTGAGGGTATCGACCATGCGACTGACATGTTCGGCCAGCTGGCCTATCTCGTCGCGCCGCCCCAGGTTGGGGATCTGTATCTCCAGGTTGCCCTGGGCGAGTTGGGAGACCGACTGCTGCAACTGCAGTATGGGGCGGGTCAGGCGCCAGGCGAGCAACAGACAGAGCGGGGTGCTGACCAGCATGGCGATGCCCAGGATCTGGATGGGGTGATCCAGGATCTGGATGAAGAGGAACAGGTAGGAGTTTTCGACGTTCAGACCGAAATAGACGTGATAGGTCTGGCCGTGATGGACCATCTGGAAGGGGCCGGCGATGGCGCGCTGGTGTTCGCTGCCCAGCATGGGCTTGGCCGGGTTGTCCGAGTCGAGCATGAAACGGATCACGAACTTGCTCAGCCGGGTGCTGGACTGCATCTGCCCCTTGGCATCGCGTAGATAGATGTTGTCCACCGGCAAGAGGCCCGCGGCATCGATGGCCTTGGCCAGATCGAAATCCTGCTCGGGATCCGCGCCCCGTTGCAGCGCCGCCAGGTTGTTGTTGAGACGGGTGATCTCGTGGGCCGGCAGCGGGATGATGTTGCGGGGGTCCAGGGTGGGGAGGATCACCACCGCGGCCACGACCAGCAGCAGGATGAACCAGAACCAGAGGAAGATCTGGGTGGACAGGCCGTTGAAGGTGCGGGCCGATTTCATGCCTGCTCCAGCCACAGGTAGCCTCGTCCCCGCACCGTCTTGAAGCGGGGCTGGCCGTCGGCCCGTTCCGGCAGCTTCTTGCGCAGGTTGCTCAGGTGCATGTCGATGGCCCGATCGAAGGGTTCGAGCTTCTTGCCCAGCACCTGCTCGGAGAGCAGGCCCTTGCTGACGATCTGGCCCGGATTGCGCAGCAGGCACTCCAGCAGGCCGAACTCGGTGGCGGTGAGTTCCAGCAACTGATCGTCGCAGCGAGCCTGTTGCAGGCCGGGCTGCAGCACCAGATCCATGAAGCGAACCTCTTCCGAGCTGCCGCCGCGCTGGGGAGCCTGGCTCTGGGTTCGACGCAGGATGGCGCGCACCCGGGCCAGCAGCTCCCTGTCGTCGAACGGCTTGGCGAGATAGTCGTCGGCACCGGCCTCCAGCCCGTTGACCCGATCCTGGCTGTCGCCACGGGCGGTCAGCATCAACACCGGGGTGTCGTGGGTCTTGCGCAGCCGGGTCAGCATCGCGAAACCGTTGAGTCTGGGCATCATGACGTCCAGCAGCACCAGGTCGAATGCCTGTTCTGCCAGTCGCTGCAATCCCTCTTCCCCATCCTCGGCGACGGTGACCTCAAACCCCTCCAGGGTCAGGATTTCGGTGAGCAGCTGGGTCAGCTCGAGATCGTCGTCGACCAGGAGTATTTTGTTCATCTGGGAGTCACTCTGTTGATTTTGCACGCCAAACTGACGTCCGGGTCAGGGTATAATAAGTTTTTACGCGTCGGAGGAAAGCCGGTTTTGAGCCACCAACACTATTCCCGCTGGGTCACCCTGGCCAGCATGGCCGCTGTGACCACCGCCACCCTGCTCATCCTGGGCAAACTGATCGCCTGGCTGATGACGGATTCATCCAGCCTGCTGGCATCCCTGACCGATTCCTTCATGGACATCAGCGCCTCTCTCATCAATCTGCTGGCCATCCGTTATGCGCTGGCCCCTGCCGACGAAGAGCATCGCTTCGGCCACGGCAAGGCGGAGTCCCTGGCGGGTCTGGTGCAGTCGGCCTTCATCTCGGGGTCCGCCTTGCTGCTGGTGATGCACGGCATCTCGTCGATGCTGAATCAGGTGCCCGTGGTGCGCCTGGAGGCCGGGATCTGGGTCAGCGTCGGCTCCATCGTGCTGACCCTGCTGCTGGTGAGCTTCCAGGGCTTTGTCATCCGCAAGACCAACAGTGTGGCCATCAAGGCCGACATGCTGCACTACCGTTCCGACCTGCTGCTCAATGGCGGCGTGCTGGTGGCACTGGTGCTGGCGGGGCAGGGGTGGTACTGGGCCGACGGCCTGTTTGCCATTCTGATCGGTCTGTTCCTGGTGTGGGGGGGTGTCCATATCGGCTACGAATCGGTGCAGGCCCTGCTCGATCGTCAGTTGCCAGAGGAGGAACAAGCGAGAATAATGGCCCTCTGCTGTGCCGTAGAGGGGGTGCATGGCGTACATGACCTGCGTACCCGCCAATCCGGGCCGACCCGTTTCGTGCAGTTGCATCTGGAACTCGATGATCAACTGCCTCTGGTCAGGGCCCATCAGATAGCCGACGAGGCTGAACTGGCCGTCCGCCAGGCCTTCGAGCGGATGGATGTGATCATTCACATGGACCCCATCTCGGTGCTGACACAAGAACGACAAAGCACTCACCCTGAACAACAGTAGGCTGCAACATGGATGATCTGGTTGCCAGAACCTGGCAAAAAATTCAGCAGGAAGCGCAGAGCATGGCGGCCCAGGAGCCCATGCTGGCCAGCTTCTTTCATTCCACCATTCTCAATCACCGGGATTTGCGCTCGGCGCTGAGCTTCCAGCTCGCCAACAAGCTCGACAGCACCACCATGCCTGCCATCGCCTTGCGGGAAGTGATCGAGCTGGCCCTGCGCAGCGAGCCCGAGCTGCTGGCCGCAGTGGCCGCCGACATCTGCGCGGTGCAGGATCGCGACCCGGCGGTCGACCTCTTCTCCACCCCGCTGCTCTACCTCAAGGGATTCCATGCTCTTCAGGGGTATCGGGTGGCCAACTGGCTGTGGCGTCAGGGACGCCGTGCCTTGGCGCTCTATCTGCAAAACCAGATCTCCGTGGTGTTCGGCGTGGATGTACACCCGGCCGCCCGCATCGGCAAGGGCATCATGTTTGACCATGCCACCGGTATCGTGGTCGGCGAAACCGCCGTCATCGAGAACGACGTCTCCATCCTTCAGAGTGTGACTCTGGGAGGTACCGGCAAGGAGAGTGGCGATCGTCACCCCAAAATCCGGGAAGGGGTGATGATAGGGGCGGGGGCCAAGGTGCTCGGCAACATCGAGGTGGGCGTCGGTGCCAAGATCGGTGCCGGCAGCGTGGTGATCAACCCGGTGCCGCCTCACACCACGGTCGCTGGCGTGCCCGCCAGGATTGTGGGCCGCCCCGAGTGCGACAAACCTTCCCTGGACATGGATCAGTGCCTCTGATCCCCTGACCGAGGCCGTTGTATGGTCAAGCGCTGGTCAGGCTTTCTGATCCTGGGGATGTGGCTGCTCAACCTGCTGCACCTCTATCTGGACTTATCCCCCTGGCCCGCCGCCATCGCGGCCTGGGCCGCCTCCCTGCTCACCTGGCCCTGGCTGGTGGGTGCCGCACGGCGCCAGGCGCTGGCCCTCTACGGCGCGGCGCTCCTGCTGCTGCTCTTTTCCTGGTGGCGGGGGGCCAGCCTCAGCCCAGGTGACTGGCTCTTGCCGAACATCAACATGCTGACCATGTTTGCCGCAGTGAGCACCCTCAATCTGGCTACCTCCGGCCTCTTGAGCGGCACCGCCTCCTGGTCCGGTCGCAAGGGGCTGTGGAGCACCATGGCCAGCCTCAATCTACTGGGGGCCGTCATCAATCTTTCGGTGCTCTTCATCATCGGCGATCGGCTGGAGCGCAACGGGACGCTGGAGCGGCGTCAGGTCATGGTGCTGAGCCGGATCTTCTGTGCGGCTGCATTTTGGTCCCCCTTCTTCGTCGCCATGGCAGTGGCCCTCACCTATGCACCGGGTCTGCAATTGGGCAGCATACTGCCTTTTGGCATACTGGCGGCCTTGCTGGCCATGGGGCTGACGGCCTGGCAGGTAGAGCGGCTCGGCGTGGAGACCTTTGAAGGTTATCCGCTGCGGCTCCAGACCCTGGGGCTACCGGTGACCCTGGCACTGCTGGTGCTGGTGATCCACCGTTTCTGGCCCGGACTCAGCATTCTGGCGGTGATCGCCCTGGTGGCGCCCTTGCTGGCCTTGCTGTTCATGCCGCAAGCGGGGCGAGGGGCTGCTCTCAAGCGCCAGGTGGTGGAGCGCTTCCCGGCGATCGGTGGCCAGCTTGTGCTGTTTCTGGGGGCCGGCCTGCTGGCGGCTGGCATCAACAGCGCGCTGTCAGTACTGGACTTTGGCAGTGGCCACGGCCTGCCGCTGTTCAACCACTTCGGCTGGCTGGAAGCCTGCCTGACCCTGCTGCTGATCTTCCTAGTGGCCATAGTGGGTGTGCATCCTCTCATCAGCATCTCGGGGGTGGCGCCGCTGCTCTGGCCGCTGGCACCGGATCCCAGCCTGCTTGGCATGTGCTTCCTCATGGGGTGGGGGCTGGCGACCGGGACGAGCCCGCTCTCCGGCTCCAATCTGGCGCTGGCGTCCCGCTACAACCTGAGCGCCGGGCTGCTGCTGCGCTGGAACCTGCTCTACGGCCTGTTGATGTACGCCGTGGCCTGTCTGATGATGGGGGGCTTCATCGCCTTGCATGGCTGATGGCGGCATCGGCAGGAGGGCGGGTTGTGCCACGGCGGACGCCCGGGATCGAGGTTCCTGCTGCCTGCGAGAAAAACCGACGCATATTTAAGCAATACCGGGCCGCAGGGCGCATTTTGCAACGTGCTGGCTTGTTTGTGCCGAGCGCATCAGGGTATGCTGGCTCCACGCGCTTGAATCGCCCTCTGTGGGGCATCGCAATTGAACATACAGGTATGCATATGTCACTAGAAGTCCTTGAGCAACTCGAATCCAAAGTACAATCCGCCGTCGACAACATCTCCTTGCTGAAGATGGAGCTGGACGAGCTGAAAGAGCAGAACAGCAAGCTGCAAGACGAAAACCACCAACTGCGCAACGAGCACGTTGCCTGGCAAGAGCGTCTGCGTGCCCTGCTGGGCAAGATGGACCAGATGGGCGATGCCATCTGATCCCGTCTAGATTGACCGGAATGAAAGCGGGCCGCTCCTTGAGCGGCCCGCTTGTTTTGGTCTGCCGGGCAATCAGAGTGCCAGCAGCTGTTTGACGGTCTTCTCGATGCCGTCCGCCGCCTCCACAATATTGTTGGCCAGCATGTAGGCAGGAGTGGAGATGACCTTGCGCTCCTGATCCACCACGAACTCGCTCACCGGGCAGTCGAGATGACTGCCACCCATGGCTTCGATGGCGTTGGCGGCGCCCTCGTCGTTGCCAATGGTGGCCAGGGTGCCTGCCCCATAGATGAGCGGGATCATGGCCGGTGCGATGCAGATGTAGGCGGCCGGTTTGCCGGCTCTGGCAAAGCTCTGGCAGGCCTTCAGCACATCCGGCTGGATGCGGCACTCTGCGCCCTTGATGGCGAAGTCACACAGGTTCTTGGCGGCGCCGAAGCCGCCCGGCACCAGCAGGGCGTCGAAGTCGGCTGCATCCAGTTCAGCTACATCCCTGATCTGGCCGCGGCAGATGCGGGCCGCCTCGACCAGCACGTTGCGGTTCTCTCCCTCGCTGACCTCGCCGGTCAGGTGATTGATGACATGAAGCTGAGGGACATTGGGGGCGAAGCATTGAACGGATGCTCCCTGACGGGCCAGCGCCAGCAGGCTGATGACGGCCTCGTGGATTTCGGCGCCGTCAAACACGCCACAACCACTCAAGATCACGGCCACTTTTTTCATGACAGACTCCTCGTTGTTGAAAATGTGAGCCAGGGTAGATTGTTGTACTTTTGTATGGTTATCGTTCGACCTCCGCTGGTCAAGTCATCTCCCTGTGCTAGGATTGTTTCGTTTTGGATCCTGCCTCAGTACCCCCCTTGAATTTTTTTCCACATTGATCGAGATCATGATGAGTGTGTCATGTTGAGTTTTCATGTTCTCAACGCAATGTTTTAAAAGATATTTTTGTTTTAATCCACAGCTTTGTCACGGCTGTGATGCAATGGTGCCATTTTTGAGCACAGAGTTATCCACAGCAATATGCCCCACCGGTGCGCCGGGGTGATGGTGGGAGTCCCCTTGGTGTGGTGCGGGCCCTGTGGCATCCTAGCGGCTGTTTATTCTTGGCAGGACGATTTTCATGGCCTCTAGCAATCCTCTTATTCTGGTCGACGGCTCTTCATATCTTTACCGCGCCTTCTTTGCCTCACAGCAGGCCGATCTGCGCACCTCGACCGGCTTGCCGAGCGGCGCCGTCCGTGTCATGGCCAACATGATGCGCAGCCTTCGCAAGCAGTACCCTGACTGCCACGTGGCCGTGGTGTTCGACGCCAAGGGCAAGACCTTCCGTGACGACATCTATCCCGAATACAAGGCAACACGCGCCAGCATGCCGGACGATCTGCGCAGCCAGGTCGCCCCTATTCACCAGATGATCAAGGCAATGGGTTTCCCCTTCCTGATGGTCGAAGGGGTGGAGGCTGACGACGTGATCGGCACCCTGGCCCGTCAGGCGACCGAGAAACAGTTGCCTGTGCTCATCAGCACCGGCGACAAGGACATGGCGCAGCTGGTCTCCGACCATGTCACCCTGATCGACACCATGAAGGATGTGAAGACCGATCGGGAAGGGGTGATCGAGAAGTTCGGCGTACCGCCCGAGCTCATCATCGATTACCTGGCGCTGATGGGGGACAAGGTGGACAACATTCCCGGCATGACAGGTGTCGGCGAGAAGACCGCACTGGCCCTGCTGCAGGGGATTGGCAGCATCGACGAGATCGCCGCCAACCTCGACAAGGTGGCGGCGCTCGGCTTCCGTGGCTCCAAGGCGTTCGCCGACAAGTTCCGCGAGCAGGAAGAGCAGGTGCGCCTTTCCTATGTGCTGGCCACCATCAAGACCGACGTGGCGCTGGAACAGAGCCTGGAAGAGTTGCAGCTTGGCCCCATCGACAAAGAGGCTCTGCTGGCGGTCTATCGCGAGTATGAGCTGCGCAACCTGATCAAAGAGCTGGAGTCCGGTGGCGCTGAGGAGAGCGAAGCCGAAAGTGATGAGGAAGGCGCCGCCCCGGCAGCCGCCATCGAAACCGACTATCGCTGCATCCTGGATGAGGCCGAATTCGACGAGTGGCTGGCACGGTTGCAGGCGGCGCCGCTGTTTGCCTTCGACACCGAGACCACCAGTCTCGACTATATGGAAGCGCGCGTCGTTGGCGTCTCCTTTGCCATCGAGCCGGGCAAGGCGGCCTACGTGCCCTTCGGCCATGATTATCTGGGAGCGCCTGTCCAGCTGAGCGAAGCGCTGGTGCTGGGCAAGCTCAAGCCGCTGCTGGAAGATCCGGCCCGTCTCAAGGTGGGGCAGAACCTCAAGTACGATCGCAATGTACTGCTCAACCACGGCATCGAGCTGCAGGGTATCGCCTACGACACCATGCTCGAATCCTATGTGCTCAACTCCACCGCCAGCCGCCACGACATGGATTCCCTGGCCCGCAGGTATCTGAACGCCGAAACCATCTCGTTCGAAGAGATCGCCGGCAAGGGGGTCAAGCAGCTCACCTTCAACCAGATTGAACTGGAGCAGGCGGCCCCTTACGCGGCGGAAGATGCCGACATTACCCTGCGTCTGCATCAGACGCTGTGGGGCAAGCTCTCTGCCGAACCGGGTCTCGCCAAGGTGTTCAGCGAGATCGAACTGCCCCTGCTGCCGGTGCTGGCGCGGATGGAGCGACTCGGTACCACCATCGAGCCCAAGCTGCTGCATCAGCAGAGTCAGGAGATCGAAGTGCGTCTGGCAGAGCTGGAGAAGCAGGCCCACGAGCTGGCCGGGCAGGAGTTCAATCTCTCCTCGCCCAAGCAGCTGGGTGAAATCCTCTTCACCAAGCTGGGGCTGCCGATCATCAAAAAGACCCCCAAGGGAGCGCCATCCACTGCGGAAGAGGTGCTGGCCGAGCTGGCGGAGACCTATGAGCTGCCGCAACTGCTGATGGAGCACCGTGGGCTGGCCAAGCTCAAGTCCACCTACACCGACAAGCTGCCGCTGATGATCAAGCCGCAGACCGGGCGGGTGCACACCTCCTATCATCAGGCGGTGGCGGCGACCGGTCGGCTCTCGTCCACCGATCCCAACCTGCAGAACATTCCGGTACGCAACGAACAGGGGCGCCGCATTCGGCAGGCCTTCATTCCGTGCGCCGGTTACAAGCTGGTGGCGGCGGACTACTCCCAGATCGAGCTGCGCATCATGGCCCACCTCTCCGGTGACAAGGGGTTGCTGACCGCCTTCGCCGAGGGCAAGGACATCCACAAGGCGACCGCCGCCGAGGTGTTCGGGGTCGCGCTTGATGCGGTGACCAGCGACATGCGCCGCAGTGCCAAGGCGATCAACTTTGGTCTCATCTATGGCATGAGTGCCTTCGGTCTGGCCAAGCAGCTGGGGATCGGTCGCGCCGAAGCGCAGAAGTACATGGATCTCTACTTCGAGCGCTACCCGGGTGTGCTGGAGTACATGGAGCGTACCCGGCAGCAGGCGGACGCCCAGGGCTATGTGGAGACTCTGTTTGGCCGTCGCCTCTATCTGCCGGATATCAAGTCTCGCAACGCGGGCCTGCGCAAGGCGGCCGAACGGGCCGCCATCAACGCCCCCATGCAGGGTACGGCTGCCGACATCATCAAGCGGACCATGATCAACGTGGATGGCTGGATCCGGGGCATTGAAGACCAGTCGATCCGCATGTTGATGCAGGTGCACGATGAACTGGTGTTCGAGATCCGCGAAGAGAAGCTGGAAGAGTACATCGCCCTCATCAAGGAGAAGATGTCGGGTGCGGCCGAACTGGATGTGCCGCTGGTCGTGGAAGCGGGTACTGGTGACAACTGGGATCAGGCCCACTGATCCTGACCACAGTGATTGGCTAGCTATATAAGCAGAGAAGCCCGGCATCATGCCGCAATGCTGTTCACTTAAGAGAATTTGAGTTCCAGTCCACGTAGTATCAGGGCTAAAAAATGAGGGAGGCATGATGCCTCCCTCTTTCTATTGCAAGCCACGCTGGATAAAGGCTGAAGGAACATCGACTGGAAACAGCCTTGCTCCCCCAACTCAAGTCGCATTTATGAATAATTAGTCAAAAATGTGCTTATCTGAACAGCATTGCGGCATCATGCCGGGCTTCCTGTTTGTGGCTGCAGGGTCAGGCCTCTTGCAGGTATTCATCCTTGAGCAGCACATAATTGTCGGCCGAGGTCTTCAGGAAGGCGATCTCGGCCGGCTTGAGAGGGCGGGCCTGCTTGACGGGATTGCCCATATAAAGAAAGCCGGCCTCGAGCCGCTTGCCTGGCGGCACCAGGCTGCCCGCCCCGATCATCACATCGTCTTCAACGATCACCCCATCCAGCAGGATGGCACCCATGCCGACCAGTACCCGGTCGCCTATGGTGCAACCGTGCAGCATCGCCTTGTGTCCGACCGTGACATCCTCGCCGATAAGCAGCGGATAGCCGCCAGGATTGCCAGCACTCTTGCGGGTCAGGTGCAGCACTGTACCGTCCTGGATATTGCTGCGGGCACCGATGCGGATATGGTTGACGTCCCCTCTGGCGGCCACCATGGGCCAGATGCTGGCATCGTCACCCAGCTGGATATCCCCCACCAGGGTGGCACAGGGATCCACATATACCCGTTTGCCCAGTTGCGGGCATTTTCCCTTGTAAGGTCTCAGTCGCAAGTCCATCTTGGCCTCCTTGTTTTCGGCCATTCTAGCAAGATGACACCGGTTTCTGTGGATAAGTTTGTATAAAAGCTGTGTTTGGATATGAATAACTAAAAAAGTGCCGATTTTTGCAATTTTATTGCAGAGGAGGGGTTGCCAGAACGAATTCGCTCCCTATAATGCGCCTCCATCGACAGGGCAAGCGGCAACGCAGAAAGCCTAAGTAGATAGTCTCGAAAAGCCTTTGAAAATAAGGCTTGACTCGAGAAGGCGGTTGAGTAGAATGCCACTCCCGCAGCAGCCAAAAGC
>NZ_JAPDBZ010000047.1:0-27238 GCF_027705505.1 Aeromonas sp. QDB56 | reverse complement strand
ACCGGAAGCAGTATTCCGCAAGATGCCTTGGTAAATGCTTCGCTCCGAGCGTATGGCAACTGCCCCGCAGCGAGTTTCTTACAGATAATTTTCAACAAGTCAAAGATATCCATAAAAAAGCCGCCCATTGGGCGGCATTTTTATCAGAGATAACTGGCTTGAAGGAATTACCAGCCGGTCACTTCACGCAGGGCCTTGCCGATATCGGCCAAGGAGCGCACGGTTTTCACGCCGGCATCATCCAGGGCGGCAAATTTCTCGGCCGCGGTGCCTTTACCACCGGCGATGATGGCGCCCGCATGACCCATGCGCTTGCCAGCCGGTGCGGTGACACCCGCGATGTAGGAGACCACCGGCTTGGTGACGTGGGCCTTGATGTAGGCAGCCGCGTCCTCTTCGGCGTTGCCGCCGATCTCGCCGATCATCACGATGGCTTCGGTCTGCGGGTCATTCTGGAACATCTCGAGGATGTCGATAAAGTTGGAGCCCGGGATGGGGTCGCCACCGATACCGACGCAGGTGGACTGGCCGAAGCCCTCGTCCGTGGTCTGCTTGACCGCTTCGTAGGTCAGAGTGCCGGAGCGGGAGACGATGCCCACCTTGCCCGGCTTGTGGATGTGGCCCGGCATGATGCCAATCTTGCACTCACCCGGGGTGATGACACCCGGGCAGTTGGGGCCGATCATCCGCACGCCGGTTTCCTGCAGCTTCACCTTGACGTCCAGCATGTCCAGGTTCGGGATGCCTTCGGTGATGGTGACAATCAGCTTGATGCCGGCATCGATGGCTTCCAGGATGGCGTCCTTACAGAACGGCGCCGGCACATAGATGACGGAGGCAGTGGCGCCGGTGGCTTCCACGGCGTCACGGACGGTGTTGAACACAGGCAGGCCCAGGTGAGTGGTGCCGCCCTTGCCCGGGGAGACGCCGCCGACCATCTGGGTACCGTAGGCAATGGCCTGTTCGGAGTGGAAGGTACCCTGACCGCCGGTAAAGCCCTGGCAGATCACCTTGGTGTCTTTGTTGATCAGAACGCTCATTATTTGGCCTCCGCTGCTTTTACCACTTGCTGAGCTGCGTCAGTCAGACTCGTTGCGGCGATGATATTGAGGCCGCTGTCGGCCAGTTTACGGGCACCCAGTTCGGCGTTGTTGCCTTCCAGACGCACCACCACGGGCACTTTCACCCCCACTTCCTTGACGGCGCCGATGATGCCTTCCGCGATCATGTCGCAGCGCACGATGCCGCCAAAGATGTTGACCAGCACGGCTTGTACCTTGCTGTCGGAGAGGATGATCTTGAAGGCCTCGGTCACGCGCTCCTTGGTGGCGCCGCCGCCGACGTCCAGGAAGTTGGCCGGGGAACCGCCGTGCAGGTTGACGATGTCCATGGTGCCCATGGCCAGGCCCGCGCCGTTGACCATGCAGCCGATGTTGCCATCGAGCGCCACATAGTTCAGCTCCCACTGGGCGGCGTGCGCTTCGCGGGGGTCATCCTGGGACGGGTCGTGCATCTCGCGCAGCTTGGGCTGACGGTACAGGGCGTTGGCGTCGATGTTGATCTTGCCGTCGAGGCAGTGCAGGTTGCCCTTGTCGGTGATGACCAGGGGGTTGATCTCCAGCAGGGCGAAGTCGCAGTCCAGGAACATCTGGCCCAGGCCCATGAAGATCTTGGTGAACTGCTTGATCTGATCACCGACCAGACCCAGCTTGAAGGCCAGCTCGCGGGCCTGATAAGGCTGCGGGCCTACCAGGGGATCGATGGCAGCCTTGTGAATGAGTTCCGGGGTTTCGTGGGCGACTTTCTCAATCTCCACACCACCTTCGGTGGAAGCCATGAAGACCACGCGTCGAGAGCCACGGTCGACCACGGCGCCCAGGTACAGTTCCTTGGCGATGTCGGTGCAGGACTCCACCAGGATCTTGGTAACCGGCTGACCATTGGCGTCAGTCTGATAGGTCACCAGGTTCTTGCCGAGCCAGTTTTGGGCGAAGGCGCGGATCTCGTCCTTGCTCTTGGCCAGCTTGACGCCGCCCGCCTTGCCGCGGCCACCGGCGTGGACCTGGCACTTGACGACCCAGGTGTTGCCGCCAATCTTGTCGGCCGCTTCGGCCGCTTCCTGCGGGGTGGCACAGGCATAACCTTCGGAGACCGGCAGGCCATACTCGGCAAACAGCTGTTTTGCCTGATATTCATGCAGATTCATAGATGCTCTATCCGTGTTGTAGGTATTTCCGTCCGGGGCTCGTGTTTCTCAATCCCCTGTGAATGGGGGCCTGGGCGGCCCCTCGTTATCTTTCAGTCACGCTTGCTCAGACATCCAGCAGCAGACGGGTCGGGTCTTCCAGCAGCTCCTTGATGGAGACCAGGAAGCCCACGGACTCGCGGCCGTCGATGATGCGGTGATCGTAGGAGAGCGCCAGGTACATCATCGGCAGGATCTCGACCTTGCCGTCAACGGCCATGGGGCGGTCCTGGATCTTGTGCATACCCAGAATGGCGCTCTGGGGCGGGTTGATGATGGGGGTGGACATCAGGGAGCCGAACACGCCACCATTGGTGATGGTGAAGTTGCCGCCGGTCAGTTCATCCACGGTCAGCTTGCCGTCACGGCCCTTGCCGGCCAGGTCTTTGATGGCCTTCTCGATATCGGCCAGGCTCATGTTGTCGCAGTCGCGCAGCACCGGGGTCACCAGACCACGGGGGGTGGAGACGGCGATGCTGACGTCGAAGTAGTTGTGGTAGACGATGTCGTCACCGTCCAGCGCCGCGTTCACTTCCGGGTAGCGCTTGAGGGATTCGACCACGGCCTTCACATAGAAGGACATGAAGCCGAGCTTGATGCCGTGCTTCTTCTCGAAGATCTCGCCGTACTGCTTGCGCAGCTTCATGATGGGCGCCATGTTGATCTCGTTGAAAGTGGTCAGCATGGCGGTGGTGTTCTTGGCCTCCAGCAGACGCTCGGCGATGCGCTTGCGCAGACGGGTCATGGGCACGCGCTTCTCGGTGCGACCGGCCAGCGGCGCGACCGGTGCGGCAGCCATAGGAGCGGCAGCAGTCGGCGCAGCCACCGGAGCCTTGCCCAGATTCTTGATGAAGGCTTCCACGTCTTCCTTGGTGACACGACCACCCTTGCCGGTGCCGGTCAGCTTGGCGACGTCGATGTCGTGCTCGGCCACCATGCGGCGCACGGAAGGGCTCAGGCCATCGGCAGCGTCATCGGCCACGGCTTCCACCGGCTTCTCGCTGGTCGCTTCACCGGCAACGGGGGCCGGCTTGAGCATGGCGATCAGCTGGCGGGAGAGCACGGTGGCCCCTTCGCTCTGCAGGATGTCGCCCAGTACGCCGGCTTCCGGCGCGGGCACTTCCAGCACGACTTTATCGGTTTCGATGTCAACCAGCACTTCGTCACGGGCAACCAGATCACCCGGTTTCTTGTGCCAGGTCGCGATGGTGGCATCTGCCACTGATTCCGGCAGGTCCGGTACCTTGATCTCGATAGTCATGTAATCAGTTCCTTGTTACTTCTTGGCCAGCAGGCTTGTTCCAGGTCAGAGAGGGTCCCGACACGGGCCCTCTCATCCACAACTCGTTATTCCAGGGTAAGGGCGTCTTCCACCAGGGCTTTTTGCTGCTTGGCGTGGACGGACATGTAACCGACAGCCGGTGAGGCCGAGGCCGGGCGGCCGGCATAACGCAGACGGGCATGGCTTGGCAGCACGCTGTCGTAGTGATGACGGGTGCTGTACCAGGCGCCCTGGTTCTGCGGCTCCTCCTGACACCAGACGAAGTCGGTGACATGGCTGTAATCGGCCAGGATGGCGCGCACTTCCTCTTCCGGGAAGGGGTAGAGCTGCTCGATCCGTACCAGGGCCACGTCCTGCTGCTCCGCCTTGCGACGGGCATCGAGCAGGTCGTAGTAGACCTTGCCGGAGCAGAAGACCACGCGCTTGACGCCTTTGGGATCCAGCGCATCGATTTCGCCGATGGCGTTCTGGAAGGTGCCCTCTGCCAGCTCTTCGAGCTTGCTCACCGCCAGCGGGTGGCGCAGAAGGGATTTGGGCGTCATCACGATGAGCGGACGGCGCATGGGGCGCACTACCTGGCGACGCAGCATGTGGAACACCTGCGCCGGGGTGGAGGGCACGCACACCTGCATGTTGTGCTGGGCGCACATCTGCAGGTAACGCTCCAGACGGGCGGAAGAGTGCTCCGGGCCCTGACCCTCGTAACCGTGGGGCAGCAGCATGGTCAGGCCACACATCCGGCCCCACTTCTGCTCGCCGGAGGAGAGGAACTGATCCACCACCACCTGGGCGCAGTTGGCGAAGTCACCGAACTGGGCTTCCCAGATGGTGAGACCGGCCGGCTCCGCGCTGGCGTAGCCATACTCGAACGCCAGGACCGCGTTCTCGGTCAGCACGGAGTCGTACACCTCGAACGGGCCCTGCTCGTCATGCAGGTTGCACAGCGGAGTGTAGGTGCTGGCATCGGTCTGACTGTGCAGCACGGCGTGGCGATGGAAGAAGGTACCGCGGCCGGAGTCTTCCCCGGTAAAGCGAATGCGGGATCCCTTGTCCACCAGGGTGGCGTAGGCCAGAGTCTCGGCGAAGCCCCAGTCCACCAGCTTCTCACCGGCGGCCATCAAGCGACGGTCTTCGTAGATCTTCTCGACCTGACGTTGCAGCACATGGGTCGCCGGGTACTGGCTGATGCGCTCACCCAGGGCCTTCAGATGATCCATGGGCACAGTGCTGTCATAGGCCATGGCCCAGTCGTGACCCAGATACGGCGTCCAGTCCACGGAGTGCAGCTCCATAGGGCGCCACTCCTTGCTCACCCGCTCGCCCCGATCCAGGGTGTCGCGATAGTCGTTGACTAGCGTGGTGGCCAGCTCCGGCGCGATGGCTCCTTCGGCGATCAGCTGATCGGCGTAGATCTTGCGCGGGGTCGGGTGCTGCTTGATCTTCTGGTACATCAGGGGCTGGGTCGCGCTCGGCTCGTCAGCCTCGTTGTGGCCGTGACGACGGTAGCAGACCAGCTCGATCACCACGTCGCGCTTGAAGGTGTTGCGGTAATCCAGGGCAATCTGGGTCACCAGCACCACGGCTTCCGGGTCATCCCCGTTGACGTGCAGCACAGGGGCCTGCACCGCCTTGGCGATGTCGGTGCAATATTCGGTGGAGCGCAGGTCACGGATATAGGAGGTGGTGAAGCCCACCTGGTTGTTGATGACGATGCGCACCGTGCCGCCCACTCCATAGGCACGGGTCTGGGACATGTTGAAGGTCTCGGCAACGACCCCCTGCCCCGCGATGGCGGAGTCACCGTGGATGGTGATGGGCAGGACGCTGGAGCCGTCCTTGTCACCGCGACGGTCCATACGGGCACGCACGGAGCCGATGACCACGGGGTTGACGATCTCGAGGTGAGACGGGTTGAAGGCGAGCGCCAGGTGGACGTTGCCGCCCGGGGTGGCGAAGTCGGAGGAGAAGCCCATGTGGTACTTCACGTCCCCTGTGCCCCAAGATTCGCCGTGCTTGCCGGCAAACTCGTCGAACAGGTCCTGGGCGCGCTTGCCCAGCACGTTGATGAGCACGTTGAGGCGACCACGGTGGGCCATGCCGATGACGGCTTCCTTGCAACCCTGCTCACCGGCGCGGCGAATAAGCTCTTTGAGCATGGGCACCATGGCATCGCCCCCTTCCAGGGAGAAACGCTTGGCCCCCGGGAACTTGGCACCCAGGTATTTTTCCAGCCCTTCGGCGGCGGTCAGGCTCTCGAGGAAGCGGGTCTTCTCTTCGAGGGTATAGTTGCCCTTCCCTTCGATGGATTCCAGCCTGTCTTGCAGCCAGCGCTTCTCCTCGGTGGAGGTGAGGTGCATGTAGTCGGCGCCGATGCTGCCGCAATAGGTTTTCTTCAGCGAGGCATACAGATCGGAGAGCACCATGGTCTCGCGACCGATGGCGTAGGAGCCCACATTGAAGGTGGCCTCCATGTCTGCACCTTGCAGGTTGTGGAAGGCCGGATCCAGCTCGGCGACCGGCTCGCGCTGCCACAGACCCAGGGGGTCCAGGTTGGCGTTCTGGTGACCGCGGAAGCGGAAGGCGTTTATCAGTTGCAGTACGCGAACCTGTTTGGCATCCACCTGGGGATCGGAGACGGGAGCGCTGTAACGGGAGGAGTCCTTGGCCAGGCGGCGGAAATAGTCGCGAACCTGGGAGTGGGGTTGTTCTACTGCATGTCCGTTGACCTGGGGCAGCGACTGGAACAGGCTGCGCCATTCGTCGGCAACGGAGTCGGGGTTCTCCAGGAAGGATTCGTACAAATCCTCAATGTAGCTTGCATTCGCACCAGCCAGGTGAGATGACTCCAACCAGGCCTTCATCACGCCGTTATGCATTTCTATCCCTTGTACATCTTGTTCGCTGCACTGCAGCTTGTAGGGTCATAGCCATCCCGGGGCGGGATGGCTATCCAGAGGTCGGGCCCGGCGCAAGGCGCCCTGGCCCCGATACTACACGGCCCGGTTGAGCAACATCGACTTGATCTGACCGATGGCCTTGGTCGGGTTCAAGCCCTTGGGACAGACGTTCACGCAGTTCATGATGCCGTGGCAGCGGAACACGCTGAAGGCGTCATCCAGGTTGCCCAGTCGCTCACTGGCCGCAGTATCGCGGCTGTCCGCCAGCCAGCGATAGGCGGCGAGCAGGCCGGCCGGACCGATGAACTTGTCCGGGTTCCACCAGAAGGAGGGGCAAGAGGTGGAGCAGCAGGCACAGAGTATGCACTCGTACAGGCCATCCAGCTTGGCGCGCTCTTCGGGGGATTGCAGGTGCTCACGCACGGGCGGCAGTTTTTCGTCGTTGATGAGGAAGGGTTTGACCTTCTCCCACTGGGTGTAGAACTGGGTCATGTCGATCACCAGATCCCGGATCACCGGCAGACCGGGCAAGGGCCGAATGACGACCTTGCTGCCCTTCTTCAAGAGATCGGAGAGCGGCGTGATGCAGGCCAGACCGTTCTTGCCATTCATGTTGAGACCGTCAGATCCACATACCCCTTCGCGGCAGGAGCGGCGGAAGGCGAGCGTGGGATCCAGCTCCTTGAGCTGGATCAGTGCGTCGAGCACCATCATGTCGGAACCTTCAGGAATATCAAGACGATAATCCTTCATATACGGGACGTTATCAACGTCCGGATTGTATCTGTAGACAGAGAATATGACGTTCATTGTGCTTGGCTCCGCAATCAGTAAGTCCGGACCTTGGGCGGGAACGCCTCACGGGTCTTGGGTGACATGTTGACAGCGCGACGGGTCATGGACTCGGTGTCCGGATGATAGAGGCTGTGGCACAGCCAGCTCTCATCGTCACGCTCCGGGAAGTCGAAGCGGCTGTGGGCGCCACGACTCTCGGTACGGAAGTTCGCCGCCACCGCGGTGGCATAGGCGGTCTCCATCAGGTTGTCCAGCTCCAGGCACTCGATGCGCTGGGTATTGAACTCCTTGGAGGTGTCGTCCAGACGGGCGTTCTTGAGACGCTCGCGGATGAGTTTCAGCTCGGCCAGCCCTTCTGCCATGGCATCCCCTTCCCGGAACACGGAGAAGTTGTTCTGCATGCAGCGCTGCAGATCCTTGCGGATCTGGGCCGGGTCTTCCCCGTCACGGTTGTTTTCCCAGCGGTTGAAGCGCTCCAGCGCCTTGGCGATGTCGGCGTCGGTGGCTTCCACGCCGTGCTCCATCGAACCAAGGGTCTCCACCAGGTGCATGCCGGCAGCACGACCGAACACCACCAGATCCAGCAGGGAGTTGCCACCTAAACGGTTGGCACCGTGCACGGAGACGCAGGCGATCTCGCCCACCGCGAACAGACCGACCACCGGCACGTCGTTGCCATCCTTGTCCTGGGTCAGGCACTGGCCGTTCACGCTGGTCGGCACGCCGCCCATCATGTAGTGGCAGGTCGGGATGATGGGGATGGGCTCTTTGACCGGATCCACGTGGGCGAAGGTGCGAGAGAGCTCGCAGATGCCCGGCAGACGGGATTCCAGCACCTCTTTGCCGAGGTGATCCAGCTTGAGCTTGATGTGCGGGCCCCAGGGACCGTCGCAGCCACGGCCTTCGCGGATCTCGATCATGATGGAACGGGCCACCACGTCGCGACCGGCCAGGTCCTTGGCGTTCGGCGCATAACGCTCCATGAAGCGCTCGCCGTCCTTGTTCAGCAGGTAGCCGCCTTCACCGCGGCAACCTTCGGTCACCAGTACCCCTGCCCCGGCGATGCCGGTCGGGTGGAACTGCCAGAACTCCATGTCCTGCACGCCGACCCCGGCACGCAGCGCCATGCCGACGCCGTCACCGGTGTTGATGTGTGCGTTGGTGGTGGACTGGTAGATGCGACCGGCGCCGCCAGTGGCGAGCACGGTGGCCTTGGCCTTGAAGTAGACGACTTCACCGCTCTCCATGTCGATGGCGGTACAGCCAACGATATGACCATCCTGGTTCTTCACCAGATCCAGGGCATACCACTCGGAGAAGACGGTGGTCTTGTTCTTGACGTTTTGTTGATACAGGGTGTGCAGCAGGGCGTGACCGGTGCGGTCGGCTGCCGCCGCGGTGCGGGCAGCCTGCTCGCCGCCGAAGTTCTTGGACTGACCGCCGAACGGACGCTGGTAGACGGTACCGTTATCAAAGCGGGAGAAAGGCAAGCCCATGTTCTCCAGCTCATAGATGGCCTCGGGGCCGGTCTTGCACATGTATTCGATGGCTTCCTGATCACCGATGTAATCGGAGCCCTTGACGGTGTCATACATGTGCCACTGCCAGTTGTCGTCGTGGGCATTGCCCAGGGCGACCGTGATCCCGCCCTGGGCGGAGACCGTGTGGGAACGGGTCGGGAAAACCTTGGATAACAGGGCGCAGCTCTTGCCGGACTGGGCAATCTGCAGCGCGGCGCGCATACCGGCGCCACCGGCACCGATCACGACCGCATCAAATTCACGAGTTGGAATAGTCACCTTACACACCCCACAGCACGACGAAACCCGTCATCACATAGACAAACAGCACCACCACCAGCACAAACTGCAGCGCACCGCGCAGTCCGACCGGCTTGATATAGTCGGTCAGCACCTGCCACAGACCGATCCAAGCGTGGATCAAGACGCATACGAGTGTCAGCAGGGTGAAGACCTTGGTGAAGGTGTTGGAGAAGAAGCCGGTCCACACCTCGTAGGTGATGTCGTTGAACGCGACAAAGCCAACCAGATAGAGGACGTAGCACGTCATGATGAGGGCGGTGGCGCGGATCAGGATGTAATCATGAACACCGCTGCGCCCGAAAGTTGCAGAATTGGTTACCATACCAGTACCCCCGCCAATACCGCCAAAACCGCGGTGATCACGAAGGCCACACGGGCACTCTGATTACCGGATTCCAGCTCTTCCCAATAGCCCATGTCCATGACCAGGTGCCGCAGACCGCCCACGATGTGGTAAGCCAGCGCGGTCAGGATCCCCCACAGCACGAACTTGACCAGGAAGTTGTCCATGATGGCAACGACCGATTCAAATCCTTCGGGAGAGGCGAGTGAAGTACCAAGCATCCACAGCAAGATGGCCAATGCCACAAAGGTGATGACCCCTGAGACACGATGCAAGATGGAAGCGATGGCGGTGACAGGAAAGCTGATCGTCTGTAGGTCGAGGTTTACAGGTCTCTGTTTGTTTTTCACGGCTTTGCCCACTCAGCTCCATTGAGCACGTTAGTTATTGTTTTCACACGCTTTGAGGGCGAGGAGTGGCATTTGTTAGGTTTTTGTTACCAAAACAACTCAGGAAAGCCAAAAATAACATTTTCGATATCACATCTGGCTTTGCGAAAGCGTTTCAAACACCGACGACCATCACCCACGTGGCGCAGTATATCGGCGGCCTTAACCAATGACAATCAAATAGCTACACAGAAAATCCAAAACCGTAAACCAGATCTCACAACAGCTTTAACAAGTCATTAATGATCATCCAGCAAAATTGACAAAGACATGGTTCTCTGGTTCAAATAAGGCGCTCCAGCCGCCGTGGTACGGGTAAGAACCTTTGCCAGCGTCATAACAGTCGTAATAAAGTAGGGCTGGAACCAAATTATAAAAGAGCAAAGGAGACGTGCTATGGCTGATAAGATAGCCACCCTACATCTGCCCGGAAAAGAGCCGGTTGAATTGCCGATCCTCTCCGGTACCGTTGGACCCGATGTGATCGATGTCAGAAAGCTGGGCACGCAAGGATATTTCACCTTCGACCCCGGCTTCATGGCCACCGGTTCTTGCAAATCTTCCATCACCTACATCGATGGCGACCAGGGTGTCTTGCTGCACCGCGGTTACCCCATCGCCCAGTTGGCCACCCAGGCCAGCTACCTCGAAGTCTGCTACATCCTGCTCTACGGCGAGGCCCCCACCAAGACCCAATATGCGGAATTTGAACGTCTGGTCACCCGCCACACCATGGTGCACGAGCAGATCGCCTTCTTCTTCCGCGGCTTCCGCCGCGACGCCCACCCCATGGCCGTCATGTGCGGCGTGGTCAGCGCGCTGTCCGCCTTCTATCACGACGCCCTCGACATCAACAACGAGGAGCATCGCGAGATCTGTGCCTTCCGTCTGCTCTCCAAGATGCCGACCCTGGCCGCCATGTGTTACAAGTACTCCATCGGCCAGCCCTTCATGCAGCCGCGCAACGCCCTCTCCTATGCAGGCAACTTCCTGCACATGATGTTTGGCGTGCCGACCGAAGAGTACAAGGTCAACCCCATCGTCGAGCGCGCCATGGACCGCATCTTCACCCTGCATGCGGATCATGAGCAAAACGCCTCCACCTCCACCGTGCGTCTGGCCGGTTCTTCCGGTGCCAACCCGTTTGCCTGTATCGCCGCGGGGATCGCCTCCCTGTGGGGCCCGGCCCACGGTGGTGCCAACGAAGCCTGCCTCAAGATGCTCGAAGAGATTGGCTCCGTGGATCGCATCCCCGAGTACATTGCCAAGGCCAAGGACAAGAACGATCCGTTCCGTCTGATGGGCTTCGGTCACCGGGTTTACAAGAACCACGATCCCCGTGCCACCGTGATGCGTGAAACCTGCCACGAGGTACTGACCGAGCTGCAGATCAAGGATCCGCTGCTGGACGTGGCCATGGAGCTGGAACGCATCGCGCTGTCCGACCCCTACTTCATCGAGAAGAAGCTCTACCCGAACGTGGACTTCTACTCCGGCATCATCATGAAGGCCATCGGTATCCCCATGTCCATGTTCACCGTGATCTTCGCCATCTCCCGTACCATCGGCTGGATTGCCCACTGGAACGAGATGCACTCAGACCCGGATCAGAAGATCGGCCGTCCCCGTCAGCTCTACACCGGTCAGCCTCTGCGCGAGTTCGTGCCCCTCGACCAGCGCTGAGCCCGATCTGTCATGGTTTGTTACAAAGGCGGTCATTGACCGCCTTTTCTTTTGCAGGTTTAATCGCGCCCTTTTACGCCAAGGACACTCATCATGAAATCTCCCCTGCTCCTCAGCTCCGCCCTCCTGCTCAGCGCCTGCCAGAGCGCCCCGACCACCGAAACCCTCTATATCCAGGACAAGCTGGCAGACTGCGTCGGTGTCGCCCCCATGAAGTGCATGCAGGTGCGCAGTCAGCCGGGCGAGAGCTGGAGTCTCTTCTATCAGCAGATCGAAGGCTTCACCTTTGAACCGGGCTTTCGCTATCAACTCGAAGTGAGCAAGGAGCAACTTGCCGATGTGCCGGCCGATGCCCCTTCCTTGCGCTACCAGCTGATCAAGGTCGTGAGCAAGGAACCGGTTCGCTGACGAGTCGCTGACAGGTAACCCGGTTTCGTTTGTGTGCTCTCTGGGGTATGCTGTCAGCCCTTTTTGCCACGGTTTGAGTACGGACCCGACCCGCATCATGATCACGATCCGCACCATCCGCACGCCAGACTGGCCCGCCATCATGGCCATCCAGCACGAGTGTTATCACCAGTTCGAACCCGAGCCCCTCGAGGTGATGCAGAACAAAACCGAGCTGGCCCCCGCCTCCTGCTGGGTGGCCGAGCGTCAGGGCAAGGTGCTGGGTTACCTGCTCTGCCACCCCTGGCGTGCCCACCAGCCCCCGCCCCTCTCGGTGCCGATGAAGGCGCTGGCCGGTCACGACGAGTTCTATCTGCACGATCTCGCTGTCTCGAGCAAGGCACGCGGCCTGGGTGTCGGACAGCGACTGCTGGCAAGGGCGCTCGCTTTCGCGAGCCATGCAGGATATCGCCATGCAGGCCTGGTGGCGGTTCAGGATGCCCCCGCCTTCTGGCGCAAGCAGGGGTTTGTGCCCGCCGACACCGGCAAATCGCTGGTGGAGTATGGTGACGGGGCAGTCTATATGCGGTTGCCCCTGGCTGACAGCGGTCCCAAACCGGGAACCATCAGCAGAGTTCAATAAAAAGAATTCAATAAAAAGAGTTCAATAAAAAAGGCGCCTTTCGGCGCCTTTTTCTATTTCGCGTTGTGCTCCCCACAGGGAGATCAAGCCTTGAACTTGCTGAACACCAGAGAGGCGTTGGTACCGCCAAAGCCGAAGCTGTTGGACATGACGGTATTGAGGTCGGCCGCTTCGTATTCACGCACGATGGGCAGGCCCACGGCTTTCTCGTCCAGGTTCTCGATGTTGATGCTGGGGGCGATGAAGCCGTGTTCCATCATCAGCAGGGAGTAGACGGCCTCGTGCACGCCGGCGGCGCCCAGGGCATGGCCGGTCATCGCCTTGGTGGCGGAGAGCTTGGGTGCATTGCTGCCAAACAGGGTCTGAATGGCTTCCAGCTCCTTGGTGTCACCAACCGGAGTAGAGGTACCGTGAGTGTTGATGTAGTCCACCTTGCCGACACCCTGCATCGCCATCTTCATGCAACGCACGGCGCCTTCACCACTCGGGGCCACCATGTCGTAGCCGTCGGAGGTCGCACCGTAACCGGTGATTTCGGCGTAGATGTGGGCACCACGGGCCAGGGCGTGTTCCAGCTCCTCGACCACCAGGATGCCGCCACCACCGGAGATGACGAAGCCGTCGCGGTCCGCATCATAGGTGCGGGACGCTTTTTCCGGGTTGTCGTTGTACTTGGTGGAGAGCGCGCCCATGGCGTCGAACTGGATGGTGGAAGACCAGTCCAGCTCCTCGCCGCCACCGGCAAAGATGATGTCCTGCTTGCCAAGCTGGATCAGTTCCAGGGCGTGACCGATGCAGTGGGCAGAGGTCGCACAGGCGGAGCTGATGGTGTAGTTGACACCTTTTATCTTGAACGGGGTGGCAAGACAGGCTGAGGTGGTGGAAGACATGGTACGTGGCACCATGTAGGGACCCACCCGCTTGACGCCCTTTTCACGGGCGATATCGGCAGATTCGGAGGTGTTCTTGCCGGAGGCGCCGCCGGAACCGGTCACGATGCCGGTACGCTCGTTGGAGACCATCTCTTCCGGCAGGCCGGCATCTTCGATGGCCTGCTGCATGGAGAGGTAGGCGTAGGCCGCGGCGTCACCCATGAAACGCATGACTTTACGGTCGATCAGTTCAGACGGATCGAGTTTGATGTTACCCCAGACACGGCTGCGCAGGTTGTACTGCTCGAACTGCTCGGAATAGGTGATGCCGGATTTGCCTGCTTTCAGGGAGGCCAGCACCTCTTCCTTGTTGTTGCCGATACTGGAGATGACGCCGATACCGGTGATCACTGCTCTTCTCATTAATTCATCTCGTCTGGAAAAACTGGCACCGAGTCTACCCGCTTTCGGCTGCCAAACTGGTCTGCTTTCACGTAGAATGCCCGCGATTTTGTGACGCGAGCCGAGGAAAACGTGAGTCAAACATCCTTACATCATGCCCGATTGGACTGGAACGAAGCGGGAACTCCAGTCTCCAGTGAGTTCGGGGATGTGTACTTTTCCAATGATAACGGTCTAAGTGAAACCCGCTACGTCTTTTTGCAGCAAAATCGACTGCCAGAGCGATTTTCGCACCACGATAGTGACAGTTTCGTGATTGGTGAAACAGGTTTCGGTACAGGACTTAACTTTCTGGCCACAATGGCCGCTTTTCTGGAACGGGCCCCCCTGTCCGGCAACGGATCCCGGCTGCACTTCATCAGCGTCGAGAAATACCCCCTTACCCAGGCCGATCTGCGCAAGGCCCTGGCCGCCTGGCCCGAGCTTGCCACCTTGAGCCAGCCTCTCATCGACCAGTGGCCGCTGCCGGTCTCCGGCTGCCATCGCCTGCTCTTTGCCGATGGCCGCATCCGCCTCGATCTCTGGTTTGGCGACATCAAGGAGATGCTGCCTCAGGTGCCCCATCCGGCAACCGGTCTGGTGGACGCCTGGTATCTGGACGGTTTCTCCCCTGCCAAGAACCCAGAGATGTGGACCCAGGATCTCTTCGAAGATCTCGCTCGCCTCGCCCGCCCCGATGCCACCCTCTCGACCTTTACCTGCGCCGGTTTCGTGCGACGGGGGCTGATTGCCGCCGGCTTTGCCATGAAGAAGGTGAAGGGCCACGGCAGCAAGCGGGAGATGCTGGCGGGTGTTCGGGAAGGCAAAGTGCCGCAGCAGAGCATCGCCCCCTGGTATGCCCGCCCCGCAGGGCGGGAGGGAGAGGTGCTCATCATCGGTGGCGGCATCGCTTCCGCCATGACGGCGCTCTCTCTGGTGGAGCGGGGTCGGCACGTCACCTTGCTGTGCGAAAATGGCGAACCGGCCAGCGGCGCCTCCGGCAATCGACAAGGAGCCCTCTACCCCCTGCTCAACGGCGAGCACGATGCCCTGTCGCGCTTCTATTCGCTGGCCTTTGGCTTTGCCAGAAACCGGCTGCTGGCCCTGGCGAAGCACCACCCCGTCGCCTTCTCCCTGTGTGGCGTAACCCAACTCGGCTACGACGACAAATCCGCCGCCAAGCTTGCCAAGATGAGCCAGGGACTCTTCCCCCCCGAGCTGATGCACCCACTCTCGGCAGCGGAGGTTGAGCAGGTGGTCGGCCTGCCCTGCGATGCGGATGGTGTGAGCTATCCCCTGGGGGGCTGGCTCTGTCCGGCGGATCTCACCCGCGCCGCCATCAGGGAGGCGCAGGCCAGCGGGCGGCTGGAAGTGCTGTTCAATGCCGCTGTAACGCGTATTGCCGAAGAGGCCGATGGCTGGCGAGTGGAGAGCCGGGATGGCCGCCAGTGGCACGCCCCCAATCTGGTGGTGGCGGCCGGGCATCAGTTGCCAGCCCTTCTCCCCTTTGCCGAGCTGCCGCTCTATCCGGTGCGCGGTCAGGTGAGCCATGTGCCGACCACGGCTGGCTTGAGCCAGCTCAAGACCGTGCTCTGCTACGATGGCTACCTCACACCGGCCCACAACGGCGCGCACTGTATCGGGGCCAGCTATGGCCGCAACCAGACCGATCTAGCTTACCGCACCGACGAGCAGGAGCAGAACAGGGCGCGGCTGCAAGCCTGTGTGCCCCAGCAGCGCTGGCCGGCCGAGGTGGATGTGAGCGGTGCTCAGGCCCGCATCGGGGTGCGCTGCGCCAGCCGGGATCACCTGCCGGTAGCCGGGCCCGTCGCCCGGTTGGCGGCGCTGGCGGATCATGACGTCAACGCCCCCGCGGATCAGCAGAGCGCGCTGCCCCTGCACGCCGGCCTCTACGTGCTGGGGGCGCTCGGCTCCCGGGGTCTGTGCTCGGCGCCCCTGTGCGGCGAACTGGTCGCCAGCGAGATCTGCGGCGATCCCCTGCCGCTGGCCGCCGATCTGCTGGAGGCGCTCCACCCCGCCCGCTACTGGGTGCGAAGGCTGCGCAGGGGCAAGCCACTGCGCGACTAACTCCCCAGGAGCCGGGGCTGCCCGCCTCCACGCTATTGGCGCACCAATAAAAAACGGGCTCAATCAGCCCGTTTTTTATGTTTCCCATGAGCGTCCATGGGCCTGTACACGTGTCATCAGCCAGCCCTGGGCCAGACGACCCCCAGCTTGCGCCCCTGATCGGTCTGGCTGGCCAGGGTGTCGAACCGCGCCCGGGTGGCCTCCAGCACCGCCTGCCCTGCCTGCCAGCCCTGATGCTCCAGGGTTGGGCAATCCCGGGTCACCGGCAACTGGGCGAGGCGCGTGCCAAGCTGGCTCACGCTCTCCAGCAGGATGTCCTTGTGACGGCTCTCGTAGTCAAACATGGCGGCCACCAGCTTGTCCCACTTCTGGCGCTCCTTCGCGGGCGCACGGGCCTTGTCCATCCAGTTGGGCACCCTGACCTGGATGCGGGCACGGACGCTGGCCTGCTCCAGCTCGCAGCGCGCCGCCGTCGCCTTCGTCTGCAACTGCCAGGAGAGCTGATAGCTGGCCTTGCCGATGTGCCCGTCCGCCTGGGTGGGCGACAAGGCGGTGATCTGGCGCATCACGGCCCCCACATCGGCCCCGGAGACCCGATAGAACTGGAAGTCGACCTTGATATCGGGGGCGACCTTCACACCGGCATAGTGGGAAGGTGCAGCACCGATTGAGGCGGCATAAATGAGGGCCACCGTCACCCCTGTCTTGCTGAAGAGTCCCATCTGTCCGCGGCTTTGCTCCTTGTGAGTCCCGGCTTAATTTCAATTAATAATCAATGAATTAATAACCCGATTGGGAGATTACCCCTGATCCAGCCCCCTGTCATCCGCTCTTGGCACCCGGTTGCTGCAAACGTGCGAGTCATCACCCCGGCTCAGGCGGGGATTTGCAGTCGAGATCACAAGCTGCCATCGAATGGATGGTGAAATACTCCTTAGTGGGTAATATCCGCAGTGTTTTTGTTGGCCGATACCGGATAGTCCAGCGCAACCCTCTGGTGAGCCCTGGCAGGCCACCCCCTCACTTCAACTCTTGGGAAGGTTTTATGATAGAACTCCTGATCGGCACCCTGGTCACCCTGGCCGTGGGTCGCTACATCTTCAAGGGCTACTCCGCCACCGGGGTACTGCTCAGCGGCGGCCTGCTGCTGCTGGCGATCACCGCCCTGATGGGCAAGGCGGTGCTGCCGGCGAGCGTCCCCTCCACCGGCCACATGGCCACCGACATCTTCGAATACGTGCGCTTCCTGCTGGTCGACAGGGGGGGTGGCCTCGGCATGCTCATCATGGTGCTGTGCGGCTTTGCTGGCTACATGAGCCACATCGGCGCCAACACCATACTGGTGAAGCTCGCGAGCAAGCCCCTCGGTGTCATCAAGTCCCCCTACATCCTGCTGGTGGCCGCCTATCTGGTCGCCTGCGCCATGTCGCTGGCGGTGAGCTCCGCGACTGGCCTCGGGGTTCTGCTGATGGCCACCCTCTTCCCGCTGATGGTCAACATGGGGATCTCCCGTGGCGCGGCAGCGGCGGTGTGCGCCTCGCCGGCCGCCATCATCCTCTCCCCCACCTCGGGGGACGTGGTGATGGCCGCCCAGGCCGCGAACATGGAGCTCATCGAGTTTGCCTTCAAGCTGACCCTGCCCATTTCCCTGGTGGCCATCGCCGCCATGGCGGTGACCCACTTCTTCTGGCAGCGTTATCTGGATCAGAAGGCCGGGGAGCACAACGCCGCGGTCGCCCCGAGCGATCTCGTCACCGACGCCCCCGGCTTCTACGCCATCCTGCCCTTCACCCCCATCATCGGTGTGCTGCTGTTTGACGGCAAACTGGGGCCCAAGCTCGATATCGTCACCATCATCGTCATCTGCCTGGTGCTGGCCGCCCTGCTGGAGCTGGTGCGCAAGCGCAACGGCCGCGAGCTGCTGGACGGACTGCAGGTGTGCTGGCGCAACATGGCCGACGCCTTCGCCGGCGTGGTGATGCTGCTGGTGGGTGCCGGGGTCTTTGCCCAGGGTCTGATGGGGCTCGGTTTCATCGCCAACCTCCTGGATCTGGCCCAGAGCTTCGGTACCGGCGGCATCGTCATCATGCTGGTGCTGGTGGTCATCACCACCCTGGCGGCCTTCACCACGGGTTCCGGCAACGCCCCCTTCTACGCCTTCGTGGAGCTCATCCCCCATTTGGCCACCAGCCTCGGCGTCAACCCGGCCTATCTGGTGATCCCCATGCTGCAGGCATCCAACCTCGGCCGCACCATCTCGCCGGTCTCCGGGGTGGTGGTCGCCTGTGCGGGGATGGGCAATCTCTCTCCGTTCGAGGTGGTCAAACGTACCTCGCTGCCGGTGGCCGTCGGCCTGCTGGTGGTGATCCTCGCCACCCAGATCATGGTTCCCGCCTGACTCTTTACCGGCCCGGCTGCCGCCGGGCTGGTATCCCCCCCACCCCATGCAGTAGACTCGGTGCTCTTTTTTCCTAAGGAGGACCGAGCCTTGAGTATGACGGTTCAACTTGCCCACTTCAGCGACTGCCACTCCCATTTCGATGGCGCCCCCATGCGCTTCTCCCCCGATGGCGAGTCCGAATGGCGCACCCAGTGCGGCGGCTATGGCCGCATCCTGACCCGGCTCACCGCCCTGCGCCAACAGGCCGAGGCAGCCGGCCAGACCTGCCTGCTGCTGCATGGCGGCGATACCTTCCAGGGGTCACTTTACTTCAACCGCTTCAAAGGGCGGGCCAATGCGGACCTGCTGGCCCTCTTGCGACCGGATGCCATGGTGATCGGCAACCACGAATTCGATCTGGGCAACGGGCCGCTGGTGGAGTTTTTGCGCCAGCTCGATTTCCCGGTGCTCGCCGCCAACATCGACAACCGTCAGGAGCCCGCCGATGCCCCGCTGCGGCTGCAGGGACTGCCGCGGCTGTTTGACGCAAGCCGCCCCTGGCACAAGCGCGTCATCGACGACGTGCCCTTCGCCCTGCTCGGCATCACGCTGCCGCAAATGGCAGCCATCGCGAGCCCCGATCCCCACACCCGTTTCCACGGTATCGAAGAGACCTTGAGCCGTGCCCTCGAAGAGATCAAGGCCGCCGGCATCCAGCACATCATCCTGCTCAGCCACCTGGGTCTGGCGCAGGACAAGCGACTGGCGACCCGCTTCCCCGAGCTCAGCCTCATCGTCGGCGGGCACACCCACAGCCTGCTGGGGGATCTGGCGCCGCTCGGGCTCGACAGCGAAGGCAGCTATCCCCTCATGGTGAACGGGGTGGCCATCCTGCACGCCGCCCACAGCGCCCTCTGTCTCGGGGTGTGCGAACTCACCTTCGACGAGCAGGGACGCGTGTGCCAAAGCCGCGGCCAGCTGGAGTGGTTACCCTGGGATCCCTGGCCCTTTGCTTCCCCGCCTCCTGCGGGGCTGCACTTCTGCGAACCGGCCCCCGAGCTCGAACAGCATCTGGCCAGACGCTATCGCCCCGAGCTCGAAACCATGACCCGGCGCGTAGTGACCCGGCTCGCCGATCCGCTCCACCACCAGCGCCTGCCCGATGCCAGCCTGCCCGCCGGCAGCCAGGTCGCCCCCCTGGTAGCGAGCGCCATGCTGGCCAGTGCCCGCGAACAGGTGGGTCAGGTAGACTTTGCCCTGCACAATGCCGGGGGCGTACGCTGCTCCCTCGAGCCCGGCCCCCTGACCGAAGCAGACGTTGCCGGACGCCTGCTGCCCTTTGCCATTCCCCTCACCCTCTACCGGGTGCACGGCCATGAACTGGCCGAGGCGCTGGAGGGGGCCATCGACAACGCCACCAATAACGGGGTGACGGGCAATGGCAGTGGCAGCTTCCCCTATACCGCCGGGGTGCGCTTCTGCTATCAGGCCGACAGACCCAAAGGGGAGAGGATCACCCGCCTGGAATGGGAAGCCAGCCCGGGGCAGTGGCAGCACGTCGAGCCGGATGCCATCTATCGCGGGGTCTCCAGTGCCTATACCGCCTCCGGCAAGGAGGGCTACACGGCCCTTGCCCGCACCCTGACCCAGCACAATCAGGAGCTCGGCATCACCCTGGCGGATGCCTTCCTGCGCTGGGCACGTCACCTGCCGGAGCTCAGCCCCCTGCCGGCCCTGGTGGAGTATCACGGCCAGTGAATCTGGCATCGACCCATCCCGGGTCGGTGCCGCCTTTCCCCCGCATAGGGGAATCCTGATCCGCTCCCAGGCGCAGCCCCCCTTACCATGCAACCCCAGGCTGTGACGCCCGACTGCGCCTGCCCTGTCTTGTGATGGGGCCTGCCAATGCAGCCAGAGGCGTGAAAACGATACTTTTACGAATTATTTCAGGTGCCTACACTTCTTCCATTGCATCGTGCAGCCCGGCTCGGCAAGATAAGCCCGCTTTTTCAGTCTTTCCCGCAGGAACAGGTCACCCATGAATCATGCCATCCGCTTTACCCCGCACCGCCACAATCCCGGGATCAGGCCGTCGGTCATCTTGCTCACCGCCCTGATGGCTCTGCTGTTCTGTCTGCGCAATCCGTTGTTCCACGGCATGGCTCCGGGATTTGATGCCTCCCTGTTTGCGGTGATGGGCAAGATGTGGAGCGAGGGGGGCGTACTCTATCGGGACATGATCGACATCAAGGGTCCCATGATCTTCGCCCTCGATGCACTGGGCTATGGCCTTGGTGGCTTCTTCGGGATCTGGCTGCTGGAGTGGGTGCTCTGCTGGCTGGGCCTCATGGCGAGCTGGCAGGCTTTTTCGCAGCTCGGGCTCTCGGTGCGGGCGCGACTTGGCAGCATGCTGGCCCTGCTGGCGCTCTACAGCACTCGCTACTACTACGGCAACATGACAGAGGACTGGACATTCCATCTGGCCCTCATCGCCCAGTGGGCTTTCATCACCATGCTGCTGGACAAGCGATTCAGCTGGGGACCGGCCCTGGTCGCCGCACTCACCTTCGCCATCGTGGCCTGGATGCGCACCAACAACGGCGCCTTCTGGGGGGCCTGGTATCTGGTGCTCTTCTGTCACTGGTGCCTGCGCGAGCAGTGGCGCTGCGCCTTTGCCCTGCTCTTTTCCAGCCTGCTTGGACTGGCTCTCGTCGGCGGCCCGCTCTATGCCTACTTCCAGCACCACGACGTGCTGGCAGAGTTCAAATACTACGCCTTCGGCATCTTCTTTGAAGGGAGCTACGGCAACGGCTTCTCTCCTGAGGTGGGCGCCGTCGGTCTGCTGCGCACCGGCCTCATCATGCTGCTGCCCGCCTTCCTCGTCCTGATGCTCGGGCGCCGCCAGGAGTGGTATCTCCCCGCGCTGTGCGCCACCCTGCTGGGGGTGCTGTTCACCCTGATCGCCAACTCGGTCTCCGGTCATGTGTTCGATCACTATGACGTGCTCTATCTGCAGCTTGGCCTGCTGCCGCTCGCCTGCCTGCTGGATAGAAGCGAACAGCGATCCGATGGCCTGGGGCTGCTTTGCATCTCCCTGGTGGTGCTGACCGCCAGCTGGCTGCTGACCCAACAGCTCGGTTACGGCTGGAGCACCAAGGAGTGGTCTCTGGAGCGGGTGCGCGAGGTGCTCGGCAACAGCCTGCTGTGGGCCTTGCCCGTGCTCATTCTGGTCCCGCTCTGGCGCGCCTGGGACGTGCGAAGCGCCACCCCCTGGCTCGCCTCGCTGGCCATGCTGGTACTGCTGGTCAACAACGCCTGGGAAGGCAATCTCAAGGGCAGGCCGTTCAATCCCCCCGCCCAGGTCAGGGTCGATCGTATCCTGGCCGAGACGGCGCCTACCGACAAGATCTGGGTCGATGGTATCCAGCCGCAATACTACCTCTGGACCGATCGCCAGCCGGCCTCCGCCTATTTGTTCTTTGCCAACGTCAACCCGCCCTACGATGTGCGCGAGCGGGTGCTGGCTGACATCCAGCGCCAACAACCCAAATTCATCATCGCCAAACCGGAGCGGGTGGCACAGGAGCTCAAGACTCCGACCTCCCCCTCCCACCTTGCCTTCTACCAGTATCTGGCAGGCCAGTATGAAGAGGTGGACCCGGGCCTGTACCGGCGCCGCTAATCAGGCACACAGAAGGGGCCATCCTGGTGATGGCCCCTTTTCGTTGTCGTCATAAAGAGGGGGCCGACCATGTTCAAGGCGCCCCATCCTGACTACAATGGCGCTCTTTTTCGCGGCAGAGGGAAGAATCATGGCGGAGCTGACTTATCTGGGGGGCTATCCGGAGCCACTCAAGGCTCAGGTACAGCAGTTGATTGCGGCGGGCAAACTCGGCGAGATGCTGGCCAAGCGCTACCCGCAAACCCACCTCGTCCAGAGCGACAAGGCGCTGCTCGCCTATACCATGGAGCTGAAGAACCGCTACCTGAAAAGCTCCGCGCCGCTTTCCAAGGTGATCTTCGACGGCAAGATCAACGTGATCAAGGATGCCCTGGGACTGCACACCTATGTCAGCCGGGTGCAAGGCAGCAAGCTCAAGGCCAAGAACGAGATCCGTATCGCCGCCCTGTTCAAGGAGGCCCATCCCGCCTTTCTCAAGATGATAGTGGTGCATGAGCTGGCCCACCTGAAGGAGAAGGATCACAACAAGGCTTTCTACCAGCTCTGCCAGCACATGGAACCGGACTATCATCAACTGGAGTTCGATCTCAGGCTCTGGCTCACCTGGCGTGATATCGAGCGTACCGCCCGCTGATCCCCTTGCAAGGAGGCAAGATGCGCCCATGGCACACACCTCTCCAGTCCGTTCGCCATGGGCACTGGTTGCTCCCGGGGCTGATGCTCTGGCTCTTCTCACTGCCGCTGTCGGCCACCGAACGCTGGCAGCGTGATGACTACCTTGTCCAGAGCTTCATGGAAATCGCCATGAAACGGGAGTATGGCCATGAACAACAGGAGCACTTCTCCCGCTGGCCGGGCCCCGTGCGTCTCAAGCTCGTCAACGAATTCGGCGACAAGCCGCTGCAGGCCGAGGTCGTCAAGGTACAGACCCGTCACCTGAGCAGGATCACCGGTCACCCCATCGAGATTGTCAGCGACAACCCCAATCTCACCCTCATCATGACCCGGCACAAACAGATGGCGAGCTGGGCTGCGCGCACCATGCGCCAGGACGAGTCGGTGCGCATCGCCCTCAAGGAGGGGATCTGCCTAGCCAATTTCGCCACCAACGCTCGCTACGAGATCACCCGTGCCACCATCATCATTCCGGTGGATTACAGCAGGGCAAAGGGCCGTTTTCTGGATTGCGTGGTGGAAGAGTTGAGCCAGGTGATGGGGCTGCCCAACGACTCGGACAAGGTGTTCCCCTCCATCTTCAATGACAGCAGCATCGACAGCTTTCTGACCGGGCTCGACTACGTGTTGCTCAGGCTTGCCTACCACCCGGCATTGCAACCGGGTATGACGTCAGACGAGGTACGCGCGGCGCTCCCCGCGGCCCTCAAGGCACTGCGTGCCAATGGCGACATCGCACAGGCCACCCAACGGGTGCAGGTCGACAGCCTCAAGCGTTGGGCGGGACTCTGAGCGCAGCCAGAAACATTACTCTTTCGCCTTTCGCCTTTCGCCTTTCGCCTTTCGCCTTTCGCCTTTCGCCTTTCGCCTTTCGCCTTTCGCCTTTCGCCTTCATGGTCATGCGCTTACCCCATCAACGCAACACGCAGCCCATGGCTGCGTGTTTTGAAGAGCGGTTCGGCAAAGCCGGTACAGGGATCATCACCAGGCTGGAGGTTCCTCCTCGCGCCCTGGCAGATCACGACGATGCTTGCCGCAGGGAGCTTATCTTCAGGCCTCCAGAGCCTCTTCTTCCGGCATCCAGCTATCAGCGTTTTCCCACACCTCCTGCACCATGGCTTCGGCCAGCTCCTTGTCTTCCTTGCTGGCGCGACTGACCGTCAGAGCCATGGCACTACCCGGTGCCACCCGCACATGCAGATCGGGAAAGCGCTCACCCAGTTGCTTGAGCAGCTCCTGGCGCAAGGCCTCCATGGTCGAGGTGGGGATCTGGTGTTTTCTGTCGATGATGATTTCCAGGCGCATAGGGTACGTCTCCATGATAATTAACTGTATTTTTATACAGTAATTTTGAAAAGTAAAGATGGTGCCTGCACATAGGCCCTCACCGTCCATGCCTGCTCGCTGACGATGTGCAGCCGAACGACCCCGATTTTCCCCCATCGCTGTCATCATGGAAAAAACAGTTGATATTGATTCTCATCCATCGCATTATTTACATCTTGTTATAACATAACAAAAAGGCAATCATGCGCCCCCATATTCACCCTGAATACCGCAAGGTTCTGTTCCACGATCTCGCCAGCAATACCTACTTTCTGATCGGCTCCACGCTGGCCACCGATCGCACCAGAGAGTGGGAAGATGGCAACACCTACCCCTATGTGACGCTGGATGTCTCCAGCGCGTCCCACCCCTTCTATACCGGCAAACAGAAGCAGGTCGGCAAGGAAGGTCAGGTCGCTCGCTTCGGCCAGCGATTCGGTCAGTTCTTCAGCAAAGGAAAAGAGAAACAATGAAAGTCCTCGCCTCCCTGAAATCCGCCAAGTCGCGTCACCCGGACTGTCAGATCGTACGTCGACGCGGCAAGCTGTTCGTCATCTGCAAGAGCAATCCCAGGTTCAAGGCTCGTCAGGGCTGATTGCGCATCCGCCCCTCATGGATAACAAAAGCCCTCGTCATGAGGGCTTTGTCATCTCTGGGCTCTGCTCACAGCGGGGTGGCGCACTTGCGGTATTCGGTGGGGCTGACCCCTACCCGCTTTCGGAACACCCGCGAGAAGTAGAGCTGATCGTCATAGCCCACCTGCTGGCCTATGGTGGCGACCGACAGCGGCGTGGTCTGCAGCAGCAGCTTGGCCCGCATGATGCGCTGATCCTCACGCCAGCGCACTATGCTCACCCCCACCTGCTCGCGAAACAGGTGCGCGAGGCGCGAGGGGGACAAGAACACCTGCTCCGCCAGCGCTTCCACCGAGATCTCGGCCGAGAGGGACTCGCTCAGGATCTGGCACGCCTCGTGGACCCGGTGATCGATGGCTGGATAGGCATTCTGGGACGATGCCTCGTAGCAGCGGATGAGCAACCGCTCCAAGAGGTTCATAGCCAGTTGCTCCGACATGGGCCGCAGCTGCTTGTGGGTCTCCTCGATGTCGAGGAAGAGGGTGTCGAATTCGGTGAGCAGCTGGTTGTCCGCTAGTTGCAGTCGCCCCACCTGCTCCGTCACCTGGGGCCACTTGAGCCAGTCAGCCCAGTAGGCCCGCGGCCGGAAATAGACCCAGCGGTGATACCACTCCCGGGCATCCGGCGCCCGGCCGTAATGGTGCACCGCCGCTGGTGGAAAGAGCAGCAGGTCGCCGGGTTCCACGGTGAAGGCCTTGTCCCCCTGAAAGATCTGTCCCTTGCCCTTGATGGTCAGATTGACGATGAACCCCTTCATGCCGTGGGGCCTGTCGATGGTGAAATCCAGCGCGCTCCCCTGCTCGATGGGAGTCATCCCCGAGACCAGGAAGACGTCGAAGGCGTAGCCAGGCAGCAGGGGATTGAGTTGTTTCGGCTTCTCTTTTTGCATCGAGGACATGGCGGAAAACAGGGTTTCGGTAAAAAAGTCGACATGGGCCATTGTAGAGATCCGGCGTAGGAACCCCCTATGTTCGCAAGCTGTTCGTTGTGAAATTGTTGAACTGGCTCACAGCTTGCCGGGGAAAACACCGGGCCGACGCGAGGCCGGCCGGGTGACGAGGAAACACATCGCTCAGATACGGGCTTTGCGCACCTGCTTGTAGCGGTCGAACAGCACGGCGGCGAGCAGGATGAGGCCACGCACCACGTACTGGGCAAACGGGGAGATGTTGAGCAGGTTCATGGCGTTCTCCATCAGCCCCAGGATCAGCACCCCGGCGATGATGTAGGAGATTTTGCCGATCCCCCCCTTCATGGAGACCCCACCCAGCACGCAGGCGGAGATCACCACCAGCTCGAAGCCGATGGAGGTCATGGGCTGACCCGAGGTCATGCGGGATGCGAGGATGATGCCGGCGAGCGAGGCGATGAGCCCGGTCATGGCGAAGATGATGATCTTGGTGCGCACCACGTTGACCCCGGCCAGACGTGCCGCCTCCTCGTTGCCCCCCATGGCCAGGGTATTGCGCCCGAAGGTGGTCTTGTTGAGCAGCAGACCGAACAACACGAAGCAGACCGCCGTCAGCCAGATGGGCGTCGGGATGCCGAGCAGGGCGGAGTTGCCAAGCTCGAAGAAGCCCTCCTCCACGATGCCCACCGCCTTGCCGTCGGAGATGATGTAGCCCACCCCGCGCGCCATCTGCATGGTGGCAAGGGTGGTGATGAGGGCGTTGATCTTGAATTTGGCCACGACGATGCCGTTGATGAGGCCAAAGACAAGGCCCACCGAGAGACCGGCCAGAATGCCGAGGGGGATGCTCTCGGTGGCGTTGATGCCCACCGCGCAGGCGACGCCGGAGCAGGCCACCACTGAGCCCACCGACATGTCGAACTCGCCGGAGGCGAGGCAGAACAGCATGCCGCAGGCCACCATGCCCGACATGGAGACGGCAAGCCCGAGCCCCCGCATGTTGATAAGGCTGGCGAAGTTGGGGACCAGCACGCAGGCGAGCAGGAACAGGATGGCGAAGATCACCAGCATGCCGTACTGATCCCAGATGCGGGTCAGTTGCAGGAGGGTACCGCTCGCCGCGGTGTCGTTGGCGGCTTGGCCGACCGAGGTCGTTGTTGTCATGGTATTTCTCCTGAAAATTCCGGGTGCTATCTCGTTGCGGTCAGCAGATCAACGGGCCGGCATGGCCAGATTGAGCGCCTTGACCTCGTTGGCCTCGTCGTGGGAAAGCTCGCCGGCGATCTCCCCCTCCCGCATGACCAGGATCCGGTCCGCGATGCCCAGCACCTCCGGCAGCTCGCTCGAGACCACCACCACGGCGATGCCCACCTTGGCCAGATCGTAAATCACGTTGTAAATCTCGTTCTTCGCCCCGACGTCAATGCCCCGGGTCGGTTCATCGAGCAGGATCACTTTCATGTCTTCCGACAGCCAACGCCCCAGAATGGCCTTCTGCTGGTTGCCGCCGGAGAGGTTCATGATGGCCTGCTGGGGAGACGGGGTCTTGACCCGCATGTCGCGGATCCGCAGCCTCGCGTTCTCGTCCTCCCACTTCTGGTTGATCCAGAAGCCTCCCCACGCGTGGTGACGGCGGGCGCTGATGTTGATGTTCTCCTGCACCGATTGACATCCTCCCCCACCTTAGCGCTTCGCGTCACAGGAGGGGGATTCCCATTACTGGGTGATAGCTGCTCGCGCAG
>NZ_JAPDBZ010000046.1:0-27694 GCF_027705505.1 Aeromonas sp. QDB56 | reverse complement strand
AGACCAGCAGATCATTTTGGAGGTATTGGGTGAGCGCTATCGGCAAATTTATTCCTAAATCAGGTGCGGAATGTCGGCGACATCGCCGAGCGGCGCCTGCCCCAGGATGGCCGGATCAAGCTCAGGATCTCGCGCAACAGATCCATGGACATGCGGGTCAATACCCTGCCCACCATGTGGGGCGAGAAGATCGTCATCCGGCTGCTGGACTCATCGGCGGCAAGGCTCAATCTCGATCAACTCGGTTTCGACGACCGCCAGAAGGGGCAATATCTGCATGCCCTCTCCAAGCCGCAGGGGATGATACTGGTCACCGGCCCCACAGGGTCAGGCAAGACGGTGTCGCTCTATACCGGTCTCAACATTCTCAATACCAGCGAGGTCAACATCTCCACCGCCGAAGACCCGGTGGAGATCAATCTGCCCGGTGTCAATCAGGTACAGATCAATCCCAAGGCGGGGCTCACCTTCGCCAGCGCCCTGCGCTCCTTCCTGCGCCAGGATCCCGACATCGTCATGGTGGGCGAGATCCGGGATCTGGAAACCGCCGAGATCGCCATCAAGGCCGCTCAAACCGGCCACCTGGTGCTCTCCACCCTGCACACCAACTCGGCGGCCGAGACGCTCACCCGGATGATGAACATGGGTGTCCCCGCCTTCAACATCGCCTCCTCGGTCACCCTCATCATGGCCCAGCGCCTCACCCGCAAGTTGTGCGATCACTGCAAGGCGCCCGAGGTGGTGCCAGAAGCCGAGCTGCTGGAGCTGGGCTTTACCCAGCAGCAACTGGCCGCCGGCTTGCAACTGTTCAAACCCGTGGGGTGCAAGGAGTGCTCGGGAGGCTACCGAGGGCGGGTCGGGATCTATGAGATCATGCTGATGTCAGACAACATCGCCAAGCTGATCATGCAGGGAGCCAACTCGCTGCAAATCGCGGCCATCGCCCAGAAGGAAGGGATGCGCACCCTGCGCACCTCCGGCCTTGAAAAAGCCCGCCTGGGAGTCACCAGCCTGGCCGAAATAAACAGGATCACTACCAACTGAGTACGCTGTGTTCGAGTCATCTCACCGGGTGAAGCCGCTGCCATCACCCCGATGATGTTCTTCAAGCCAAGATGAGCCGGATGGGCAGCAGCACCCGGCTACCGTCGCCCAATTGCAGGATGCAGTGATGGCCACATTAGCTCAAAAACAGAACGCACCAAAAAAGGTCTTCTCCTTCCGCTGGCACGGGTTCAATCGCAAGGGACAGAAGGTGTCTGGCGAGTTGCAGGCCGACAGCATCAATACCGTCAAGGCGGAGCTGCGCAAGCAGGGCGTCAATGTCACCAAGGTCAGCAAGCAGGGACAGGGGCTGTTCTCCAAGGGCGGCGCCCGGATCAAGCCGATGGATATCGCCGTCATCTCCCGTCAGATCACCACCATGCTCTCCGCCGGCGTTCCTCTGGTGCAGAGCCTGCAGATCATCGCCCGCGGCCATGAAAAGACGGCGGTGCGCGAACTAATCGGCCAGATCGCCGCCGATGTGGAGACCGGCACCCCGCTGTCGGAGGCGCTGCGCCGCCATCCCCGTTACTTTGATGATCTCTACTGCGATCTGGTCGAGGCAGGCGAGCAATCCGGTGCTCTGGAGACCATCTACGACCGGATTGCCATCTACCGCGAGAAGAACGAAGCCCTCAAATCCAAGATCAAGAAGGCCATGTTCTATCCGTCCATGGTCATTCTGGTGGCCATCGTCGTCACCTCCATCCTGCTGCTCTTCGTCATTCCCCAGTTCGAGGATATCTTCAAGAGCTTCGGTGCCGAGCTGCCCGCCTTTACCCGGTTCGTCATCACCATCTCCCGCTTTATGCAGGAGTGGTGGTACGCCATCTTTGGCGGCGCGGCTCTCGCCGTCTTCCTCTATGTGCGGGCCTGGCGAAAATCCCAGAAGGTCAGGGACAACACGGACAAGTTCATCCTCACCATTCCCGTGGTGGGCAACATACTGCACAAGGCGGCCATGGCCCGTTTTGCCCGCACCCTCTCCACCACCTTCTCCGCCGGTATCCCACTGGTGGATGCCCTGGTCTCGGCGGCCGGAGCATCGGGCAACTATGTCTATCGCACTGCGACCATGGCCATTCGCAACGAGGTGGTGGCCGGCATGCAGATCAACGTCGCCATGCGCACCGTGGATCTTTTCCCCGACATGGTGACCCAGATGGTGATGATCGGTGAGGAATCCGGCGCCATCGACGACATGCTCTCCAAGGTCGCCGCCATTTTCGAACAGGAAGTGGACGACATGGTCGACGGCCTCACCAGCCTGCTCGAACCCATCATCATGGTGGTGCTCGGGGTGCTGGTCGGCGGCATGGTCGTGGCCATGTACCTCCCCATTTTCAAGCTGGGCTCTGTGATACACTGACCCCCTCGACAGAGGGCCGGGCGGTACATTTCCCCCGGCCATCTGTCATCCCCGTTCCCGACACAAGCGATTGATCTATGGTGCCTTTGATCGAACTGGCCCAGGGCTTGCCCTGGCTCTATCTCTCCTTGATTTTCCTTTTCTCCCTGATGGTGGGCAGCTTCCTGAACGTGGTGATCCATCGCCTGCCCATCATGATGGAGCGGGCCTGGTATGCCGAATACAGCGACTATTTCGGTGACGGTGAAGAGACTCCTCCTGCAACCGGACGGTACAACCTCATGGTGCCTCGCTCCCGCTGCCCCCACTGCGACCACCCCATAGGGGCGCTGGAGAACATTCCCCTGTTGAGCTGGCTATGCCTCAGAGGGCGCTGCCGCAACTGCCACGCCCCCATTTCGGCTCGCTATCCCCTGGTCGAGCTGCTCACCGCCCTGCTGTCGGTCTCGGTAGCAGCCGCGCTTTCCCCCGGCTGGGGCACCCTTGCCGCTTTGTTGCTCACCTGGACATTGGTCGCACTGACCTTCATCGACCTGGACAAGATGCTCTTGCCGGATCAGCTCACCCTGCCCCTGCTCTGGGGTGGCCTGCTGTTCAATCTGGCGGGCGGTTTCGTGCCCCTGGCCGATGGGGTGGTCGGCGCCATGGCGGGTTATCTGGTGCTCTGGAGCCTCTACTGGGCCTTCAAGCTGCTGACCGGCAAGGAAGGGATGGGGTACGGGGATTTCAAACTGCTGGCGGCGCTGGGCGCCTGGCTCGGCTGGCAAGCCTTGCCCATCGTGCTGCTGCTCTCTTCGCTGGCGGGCGCCATCATCGGCATCGGTCTCATCCTGCTGCGCAACCACCACCAGGGCAAACCCATTCCCTTTGGCCCCTATCTCGCCATCGCGGGCTGGATAACGCTGCTGTGGGGCGATAGCATCACCCGCTGGTATCTTGATGTCGTGCTCTAGCAAAAGGATCTCTGACCCATGTATGTAGTCGCAATCACAGGGGGAATCGGCAGCGGCAAGACCACGGTTGCCAACCGCTTTGCCGAGCTGGGCATCGAGGTGGTGGATGCGGACATCATCGCCCGCGAGGTAGTGGAGCCCGCCACCCCTGCTCTGGCTGCCATCGCCGCCCATTTTGGCCCGGATGTCGTTGCCCCCGATGGCCAGCTCGATCGCCGCCGGCTGCGAGAGCGGATCTTCACCGATTCGCAGGCCAAGGAGTGGCTCAATGCCCTGCTCCATCCCCTCATCCGCACCGAGATGCTGCGCCAGTGTGCGGCAACCCGCTCCCCCTACTGCCTGATGGTCGTCCCCTTGCTGGTGGAAAACAGGCTCACTTCCCTCGCCGATCGGGTACTGGTGATCGATGTGGACGAAGCGACGCAAATCGAGCGTACCTGCCGCCGCGATGGCGTCAGTCGGGAACAGGCCCAGGCGATACTGGCGTCCCAGGCGAGCCGCAGCGAGCGCCTGGCGATGGCCGACGACGTCCTGGACAACCAGAGTGGTACGAGTGAGACCATCTGGCAGCGAATTTTCGCCCTGCACCAGACATATCTGGCATTTGCCTCTCAACAAGCCCACCAACTGTGAGTACACTAGGCCGGTTTATGGCTGGCCAGGATTAGGCATGATTTACGATTTTCCCCTCAATGAAAAAAGCCGGACCTATCTTCGTCTGGAGTCCCTGTTTTCCCAGATCCGCGACAATCTGGAGAGTGACCAGTCCTGGGCACATATCGCCTTCTTCAAGGGGTTGTTCGATTTGCAGGAGTTGCTGGAGCGTGGTGACCTGCGTGCCGATCTCATCAAGGATCTGGAGCGCCTCGGCCAACGCCTAAACCACTGGGCCAGTCTGCCTGACGTCGATCTCGAGCAGATCCAGCGGATGCAGCAGGAGAGCACCCAGCTCTCCCGCAACCTGCTGACCTCCCCGCGCCCCGGCGCCCGTCTGAAAGAGGATCGCCTGCTCGGCTCCATTCGTCAGCGCTTCTCCATTCCGGGTGGTCTGTGCGCCTTCGATGTGCCGCAACTGCACCACTGGCTGGCGACCCCGGCCGTCACCCGCCACCAGCAGATGCAGCAATGGCTGAGTGACATCACCCTGCTGATGAACGCCATCTCCCTGTTGCTGCGCCTGTGGCGCGAGTCGGGCAACTTCAGCGACCAGGTGGCCACCAACGGCTTCTTCCAGGATACTGCCGAAGGGGCTGAACTGATCCGCATCCGTCTGGCGGGCACCCAGCCCTGCTATCCAACCCTGAGCGGCCACAAGAACCGCTTCGCCCTGCGCTTCCTGCCGACGACGGAGCAGCAGATAGGCGACGTCTCCTTCCAGCTCGCCTGTTGTTGAGGAGCGCCCCATGGTGACCAAGGTAAAGTGTCCGACCTGTCAGAGCGAGATCGAATGGGGTCCGCAGAGCCCGTTTCGCCCCTTCTGCAGCAAGCGCTGCCAGCTGATCGACCTCGGCGAGTGGGCGGATGAACAGAAGCGCATCCCGGGCGAGATCAACCCGGATCTGCTGCCCGACCCGGAACAGGGCGATCCCTGGCAATAAACACTTCACGATCAAAAAAGGGCCCTCAGGCCCTTTTTCGTTGGTATCGATCCTTTCAGGCAAGCGAGGCCTGCAACCGCGCGACGATGGGGCCGTTGGCATCCGGGAAGCGGTATTCGTGCAGCGAGGCCAGTGGCACCCAGCGGCACTCCTGCCCCTCCTTGCCAAAGGGCTCGCCGTGGAAGCGGGTCACCTTCCAGATATCCAGCAAGACCTGCTTGTCGGGGTAGTCGTGGTGCAGCTCCATGAAGGGGGCACAATCCTGCACCCGGATCCCGATCTCTTCCCACAATTCCCTGTCCAGCGCGGTGAGCAGATCCTCCCCCGACTCCACCTTGCCACCGGGAAACTCCCAGCGATCCCCCTGATGGCGATCGGCTGAGCGTTTGGCGATGAAGATATCGCCCCGTTCGTTCTCGATGACGCCCACCGCCACCCAGATCCGTTTCTTCTGTTCCATCATTGTCCTCAGCGTAAACACGGCAAACGGGCGATCCAGGGGGCAAGCCGAATGGCCTGCTGATCCCCCCGGGCCCTGAAGAGATCCTGCCCGACATGCTCATTGCCCGGCGGCGCAACCTGCGGCCAGGGCACCGCACCGGGCGGAGTGAAACAACGATCGTGTACCCGCGCGCTCTGGCGCAGATAGCGCCATAAACAGTCTCGCAAGAACCACTGGTCGATGTTCGGTGTTTCCATGGTACTGGGCTGATAGCTCGCCATCAGCGGCGCAAGGAGAGGCAGCACACCGGCCACACCGCCCCACATGCCGGCCAGCACCAGATCGGTGTGGCTCCACCAGTCACGCATGATATGGAACCAGCGCCCCGATGCAAGCCAGTCATCGACCGCAAGCCGCTCCCGCAGATTCAGCACGGAGTCCGCATCGCGCACAAGAAAGCGCCCCACTCCGGGATCATTGGCGACCTGGAAGCGCCAGCAGAGGCGCTGACGCTGGGATTGGCCATCGGGCTGCACCTTTATCTCGGCGCCATGTTCTTGCAGGCAGGCCAGAAACCCCTGAGGGACACTGCCATCCACATAAAAACGCACCCGCCAGCCCGGATAGAGGTAAGCTGCGGCCAGCACATTGTCGAGCGCTCCCCGCAAATAGCGGGGCTGTACTCCCCACAAGGAGAAGGCGATGACTGCCTGCTTCTCCCCCTGCTCCGCGAGCCAGTCATCCGGCCCCTCTGCCGGCAGCACCCACCCCGCGACAGGCTGCGAGACGGCCTCATCCTTGAGAGTCAGGGCACGGGTTCCCGCTTGTGCCGCTTCTTCATGGCGTCCCAGCTTGGCAAGGGAAGTGCAAAGCCCGTCATGGACCAGATAATCATCCGGCTCGCGCCGCACCAGTTCGACCAGGTGCATCACGGCCCGCTCATGTTGTTCGGAGCGCGAGAGGCAGACACAGAGATTGCGCAGCACCTCAGTGTTATCGGGTGCGGACCGGTACGCCAGCGTCAGCACCTGGGCCGCCGAGGCGGGATCGCCGGACAAAAAGAGGTAATAGGCAAACTGCAGTTGCAGGGGAACAGATTTGTTCGTCTCTGCGTTCAGCCTGCTCAGCACACAACGGATCGCCTCCTGGCGTCTCTCCTGCAGCCAGTGCCCATGTGCCTCCCCATCCCATCCCGCCGGCAATCTGCTCATCGTCCCCTCCTTGGTCCGAAAATGAATACACCGCCCGGAGGCGGTGTATTCATCATGGCAGGGTGTCAGGTCAGCTGACCGTGACAGTGCTTGTATTTTTTACCCGAACCACAGGGGCAGGGATCATTGCGCCCGATCTTCTGCTCGTCGCGCACGAAGGTGGTATGGCCCTCGCCCCCACCCGTATCCTCGTCAGCCAGCTGGTTTTCGGCCGTGGCATGGGTGTAGGTACGGGGAGCGGCTTCGGCCTGCTGGCGCTGCTGCTCTTCCATCGCCTCCACATCCCGCTCCTGCACCTGTACCCGGCTCAGGATGCTGACCACGTCGCGCTTGAGGGTTTCCAGCATCTGGGTGAACAGATCGAAGGATTCGCGCTTGTACTCCTGCTTGGGGTTCTTCTGGGCGTAGCCGCGCAGATGGATGCCCTGGCGCAGGTGATCCATGGCCGCCAGGTGCTCCTTCCACAGACCATCCAGCGTTTGCAGCATCACCGCCTTCTCGAAGTTGCGCAGCACCTCCTTGCCGACCAGCTCTTCCTTGTGGGCATAGAGCTTGGTGGCTTCATCCAGGATGCGTTCGCGCAGCTTCTCTTCATACAGCTTGTCGTCTTCCGCCAGCCACTGCTGCAGCGGCAGATCCAGGGCGAAATCGGACTTCAGACGCGCTTCCAGACCCGGCACGTCCCACATCTCTTCCAGGGACTGGGGCGGGATGTACTCATCGATGATGGCGCCGTAGACGTCGTCACGGATGACGTGAATGGTCTCGGAGATGTCGTTGGTGTCCAGCAGTTCGTTGCGCTGCTCGTAGACCACCTTGCGCTGATCGTTGGCCACGTCGTCAAACTCGAGCAGGTTTTTACGGATGTCGAAGTTGCGACCTTCCACCTTGCGCTGGGCATTCTCGATGGCCTTGGTCACCCAGGGATGCTCGATGGCCTCGCCCTCTTCCATGCCCAGCTTCTTCATCATGCCGGTCACGCGGTCGGAGGCGAAGATCCGCATCAGGGTATCTTCCATGGAGAGGTAGAAGCGGGAGGAACCCGGATCACCCTGACGACCGGAACGGCCGCGCAGCTGGTTGTCGATACGACGGGATTCATGGCGCTCGGTACCTATGATGTGCAGACCACCGGCGGCCAATACCGCATCGTGACGCACCTGCCAGGCCGCTTTCAGCTCGGCAATCTGCTCCTCGGTCGGGTTCTCCAACTGGGCGATTTCCGCCTGCCAGTTGCCGCCCAGCACGATGTCGGTACCACGACCGGCCATATTGGTGGCGATGGTGACGGCGCCGGTCTGGCCTGCCTGGGCGACTATCTCCGCTTCCATGGCGTGGAACTTGGCGTTCAGCACCTTGTGCGGGATATTTTCCTTGGTCAGGATGCCGGAAAGCAGCTCGGAGTTCTCGATGGAGACGGTACCGACCAGCACGGGCTGGCCGCGCTTCACGCACTCGCGGATGTCCTGCACGATGGCCGCATATTTCTCCTGGGCGGTCAGGTAGACCAGATCGCCCATGTCTTTGCGCACCATCGGCTTGTTGGTCGGGATGACCACGGTATCCAGGCCATAAATCTGCTGGAATTCAAAGGCTTCGGTATCGGCAGTCCCCGTCATGCCCGCCAGCTTGTCGTACAGACGGAAATAGTTCTGGAAGGTGATGGAGGCCAGGGTCTGGTTCTCGTTCTGGATCTTGACCCCTTCCTTCGCCTCGACCGCCTGGTGCAGACCGTCTGACCAGCGACGACCCGGCATGGTGCGGCCGGTGTGCTCGTCGACGATGACGATCTCGTCCTTCTGGACGATGTAGTCGACGTTGCGCTCGAACAGGGTGTGCGCACGCAGGCCGGCATTGACGTGATGCAGCAGGCTGATGTTGGTGGCGGAGAACAGGGAGTCATCCTCGGCCAGCAGTCCCTCTTTCTTGAGCAGCTCTTCCACGAAGATCTGGCCGTTTTCGGTCAGCAGCGCCTGGCGGTTCTTCTCGTCCACCGTGTAGTGGCCGTCGCCGGTGTACTCCTCGGAGTCTTCCTTGTCCTGCTTGACCAGCAGCGGGATCAACTTGTTGATCTGGGTGTACATGGCGGAGCTGTCTTCCGCCGGACCGGAGATGATGAGCGGGGTGCGGGCTTCATCGATGAGCACCGAGTCCACCTCATCCACCAGCGCGTAGTTGAGCGGACGCTGTACGCGCTGCTCCGGCGAGAATGCCATGTTGTCGCGCAGGTAGTCGAAACCGAATTCGTTGTTGGTACCGTAGGTGATGTCGGCAGCGTAGGCATCGCGCTTCTGGGACGCATCCATGCCGGGCACGTTGCAGTCCACCGTCATGCCGAGGAAGGCGAACAGCGGGCGGTTGGCTTCCGCATCACGCTTGGCCAGATAGTCGTTCACCGTCACGACGTGCACACCGCGGCCGGTCAGGGCGTTCAGGTAGGCCGGCAGGGTGGCCGTCAGGGTTTTACCTTCACCTGTCTTCATTTCGGCGATGCGGTTGGAGTTCAGCACCATGCCGCCGATCAGCTGGACGTCGAAGTGACGCATGCCGAACACACGGCGGGAGGCTTCACGGACGGTGGCGAACGCTTCCGGCAGCAACTGCTCCAGTGTTTCGCCCTGCTCCAGACGTTGACGGTACTCGGCGGTCTTCGCCTGCAGTTCCTGATCGGACAGTGCCTCGAATTGAGGTTCCATCGCATTGATTTGTTTTACAATTTTGCGCAAAGCCTTGAGCGTTCTGTCGTTCCGGCTGCCGATAATCTTGGTGAGCAGTGTGCTAATCATGGGTACCAACTGTTTTGGTTATATAAGCGTTCCGTCACTGGAACCTGAAGAAAAAACCTAACCCCGTCTGGCATTCAGAAAGCGCGCGGGGTTGACCTGACGACCATCTTTCAACACTTCGTAATGCAAATGAACTCCGGTTGCACGACCGGTTCGCCCCATCAGGGCAATCTTCTGGCCCTCATCGACCAGGGTGCCCACATCCACCAGCAACTTGGAATTGTGGGCATAGCGGGTGACCAGACCATTGCCATGGTCAATCTCCACCATGTTGCCAAACTCCGGATGGCGCCCCGCCCAGCTGACAATCCCCTTGCCTGTCGCCAGGATGGGGGTGCCGGGCCTGCCGCGGAAATCCACCCCTTTGTGCATCTTGGCGCGACCGTTGAACGGATCGACCCGCCCACCGAAACCGGAGGAGATCCAGACACGCTCCTGCTTGACCGGTGAGCCGGGGATGAAACCCGCATCGGTGATATGGTGGTTCATGATGAAGGATTCAAGTACCGACAGCTGTTCTTCGCGGCTGCTGAGCTGACGGCTGAGGTGTTCCATGGAATCTTGCAGTTCACCCAGGCTGACTTCCAGGTCTGCATCGTAGGAAGGGCCGCCCATCGGGGGCAGCTCCTTGAAGTTGAACTCCTCGGGATCGAGGTCCGCCTTCTCGGTCAGGCGCTCGCCGAGGGCGTTGAGGCGACCAAGTTGTCCCTGCATGGTGCCCACCTGGGCGGCCAGCATGGCAAGCTGTTCGCGGGCTTCATCGGCCCCTTGCGTGGATTTTTGCTGCTGCGCCAGGGTCAGCGCCACTTCCAGCGCCTCCATTTTCTGCTGCCAGCTCTGCCAGAGCCAGCCGCCCCCCAAGGCCAATACAGTGAAGAGAATACCGCCGACCCAGGCCAGCCGTTGTTTGGGTAAGTGCAACCTGCGGCGCTGCTTACCGTGGAGGATCAGGGTAATACTCATAGAAATCTGTCTTCTCGGTCAGGTGAGGCCAAAGGCCTGCACGGGCAATAAAACCGGGAGATAATCGGTATTAAAGGATGGAATAAACAAATGACAGGACGTCGGTGCGGAGAGATGACCGACGTCCTGTTGCACAGCTATCAGGCCAGAACCAGACCGTTGTCGTAGTAAGCGATAGGCGCTTTGTCGCCCTCACCCTCGAAGGTCACCAGTTCCCAGGCCTCCTGCTGGGCCAGCAGGGCACGCAGCAGCTTGTTGTTCAGGGCATGGCCCGTCTTGTAGGCACGGAATTCACCGATGATACTGCGATTGCACATGTACAGATCGCCGATGGCATCCAGCATCTTGTGCTTCACGAACTCGTCTTCGTAGCGCAGACCATCTTCGTTCAGCACCCGGTAGTCATCCAGCACCACGGCGTTTTCCAGGCTGCCGCCCAGTGCCAGGTTCTGGGAACGCAGGTACTCGATGTCACGCATGAAGCCGAAGGTACGGGCACGGCTGATCTCTTTCACGAAGGAGCTGCCGGAGAAGTCCAGCACGCAACGCTGGTTGCGGCCTTCAAACACCGGATGCTGGAAATCGATCTCGAGATCCATCTTGAAGCCGTTGCGGTAGGGGTGGAATTCCGCCCACTTGTCGCCGTCTTCAACCCGGATGCTCTGCTTGATCCGCACGAACTGCTTAGGTGCGTTCTGTTCACGAATACCCACTTCCTGCAGCAGATAGATGAACGGATGCGCACTGCCGTCCATTACCGGGATCTCGGGGGCATCAACCTCGACATAGAGGTTGTCGATGCCCATCCCGGCCAGAGCGGCAGACAGGTGTTCGATGGTCGACACGCGAACACCGGCTTCGTTCACCAGAGCGGTACAAAGCACGGTATCACGCACCTGATCGGCGTTGGCTGGCAGCGCGACCACAGGATTCAGATCGGTACGCAAGTAAACGATCCCTGTGTTAACAGGCGCCGGACGGAACGTCATAGTGACTTTCCGGCCCGAATGCAGGCCCACACCGGTGGCCTGGACACTCGTTTTCAAGGTTCTTTGTCTAATCATGGGCGTATCCGCTTTAACAGCTCAAATTCCTGACCAGATGGTCGTTGCCGGGCCATCTTAGCACAATCCTTAAGCAACAAACAAACCAGAGCCATCAGAGGCTTAGTCTGCCTGCTTGCGCAGGAACGCAGGAATATCGAGATAATCCGGTTCGCGACGAGCTTGCGGCTCGGCGTTCACCACCTTGGCCGGGGCCTCTTCCATCACGCGAGACTGCAGGGCTTCGCTGATCAGGGGCTGACGAGCCGGACGCTCTTGAACCATGTTGTTCTTGACCAGAGTGATGTCGGGCTTGCGCTCGGCACCGATACCGGTCGCCACTACGGTAACGCGCAGTTCGTCGTGCATTTCCGGGTCGATTACGGTACCCACCACCACGGTGGCGTTCTCGGACGCGAAGGCCTTGACCGCGTTACCCACGGTCTCGAACTCTTCGATGGTCATGTCCATGCCGGCAGTGATGTTGACCAGGATGCCGCGGGCACCGGCCAGATCCACGTCTTCCAGCAGCGGGCTGGAGATGGCCTTCTCGGCCGCTTCTTCGGCACGGTCGTCACCGGAGGCGGAGCCGGTACCCATCATGGCGGTACCCATCTCGCGCATCACGGTCCGCACGTCCGCGAAGTCGACGTTGATGAGGCCCGGGCGGGTGATCAGTTCGGCGATGCCTTGCACCGCACCCAGCAGCACGTCGTTGGCCGCCTTGAAGGCGTCCAGCAAGGAGATGCCGCGACCCAGTACCTTCAGCAACTTGTCGTTGGGGATGGTGATCAGGGAGTCGACGTTCTTGGAGAGCTCTTCGATGCCGTGAGCGGCGAAGCCCATCCGCTTCTTCCCTTCGAAGGAGAACGGCTTGGTCACGACGGCAACGGTCAGGATACCCATCTCGCGGGCCACTTCGGCCACGATCGGTGCAGCACCTGTACCAGTACCACCACCCATGCCGGCAGCGATGAACACCATGTCGGAACCGGTCAGCAGCTCGCGCAGCGCTTCCCTGTCTTCCATGGCGGCGTCACGACCCACTTCCGGGTTGGCCCCGGCACCCAAACCCTTGGTGATGCCACCGCCGATCTGCAAGGTGGTATTGGCACTGGAGTTGCGCAGTGCCTGGGCGTCGGTGTTCACGGTGATGAACTCGACCCCTTCGATGTTTTGACGAACCATGTGCTCGACTGCGTTGCCGCCGCCGCCACCCACACCTATCACCTTGATGACGGCTTCGTCAGTGTGGCTATCCATAAATTCAAACATGTTGTCTCTCCGCTTTATTTGCCTGACTCAGCAAAATCTTTAGAACTCGCCACGCAACCAGTTGCTGACCCGTTTGACCAGCCCACCTACGCTTGCCTTGGCGGCATATTCCTTGTTACTGCCGGTGGATTGGTTGGTGCGGCCGTACTGCAACAACCCGACCGCAGTCGAGTACACCGGTGCCTGTACGTAGTCACTCAATCCCCGGATATTCATGGGCTCGCCCACCCGGACCTGGCTCTGGAAGATCTGCTCTGCGCACTCCACAATGCCTTCGATCTGGGCCGCGCCACCGGTCAAGACCACACCGGCGGCCAGCTGATGCTTGACCCCCTGTGCCTTCAATTCGCTCTGCACCCGCACCAGCTCGTCATTCACCATGGAGAGCAACTCGGTGTAACGGGGTTCAATCACTTCCGCCAGTGTCTGCCGTTGCAGGCTGCGCGCCGGGCGACCGCCGACACTGGGCACTTCGATATTGTCTTCCTTGCTGACCAGGCGGCCGAGGGCACAGCCATAGCGCACCTTGATCGCCTCCGCATCCAGCGGCGGCGTGCCGAAGGCATAGGCGATGTCGCTGGTCACCGTGCTGCCCGCATAGGGAATCACCTTGGTGTGGCGCAGGGCGCCGCCGGTAAACAGCGACATGTCCATGGTGCCACCACCGATGTCCACCACGCAGACACCAAGCTCCTTCTCGTCTTCGGTCAGCACGGCGTAGCTGGAGGCCAGGGCGGAGAAGATCAGTTGATCCACCCGCAGACCCACCTTCTCAACGCACTTCTCGATGTTGCGCGCCATGTCGTTGTGGCAGGTGATGAGATGCACCTTGGCTGCCATCCGCACGCCGGAGAGGCCGACCGGGTTCTTGATCCCTTCCTGATAGTCGATGGCGAACTCCTGGGGCAGCACGTGCAGCACCCGGAGCTCGTCAGACAACCGCACCGACTTGGCGGTGTGGATGACGTTGTCCACATCCTCCTGGGTCACCTCTTTGTCGGAGATGGGCACCATGCCGGTCTCGTTGCGGCAATCGATGTGCTTGCCGGACAGCCCCAGATAGACAGAACTGATCTGGCAGTCTGCCATCATCTCGGCCTCTTCCACCGCGCGGCGCAGGGACTTGACCACGGAGTCGAGGTCATTGACCCCGCCCTTCTCCATACCGCGAGAAGCGTGGCTGCCCATGCCGATGACATTGAGTTCGCCATCAGGCAATACTTCGCCAACCAGTACCGCCACCTTGGTCGTGCCGATATCCAGTCCGACAATCAAATTTCTATCTGCGGTGTTGGTCATTCACTTTCTCTTCGCTTTTCTTCCAGCCAACTGCCATCCCGGTGTCGTATCGAAGATCCACGTAAGCAACCCGCTCACGGGGCTCGATGACCGGAAAGGCATCGATAAACCGCTGCAGACGAAGCGCGATATCCGAGCGCCCCACAAACAGCTGAATGTTGCCATCCAGGGTCAGTTCCCAGGCATGGCGGGGGGTCAGATTCACCCCCAGCAACTTGTATCCCTTGGCCGCCAGCAGCGTTTCGTACTGATGGCTGGCTTCCAGCACCTTGGCGGCCTGATCATCGGGCCCGGACAACTGCATCAGGGGCTTCTTCACCCTGTCCGGGGCACTGAATACCTCACCCTTGGTGTTGACGAAGCGGTTACCGTTCCAGCGAGCCGCCACATCCTGTTCCGTGAGATAGACCTTGATCTTGTTCGGCCACTTCTTTCGTACCGAGACCTGGGCCACCCAGGGCAGAGCGTTCAGACGCGCCTGCAATTCGTTCACATCCAGCTCGAAGAAGTTGCGAAGTTCGGCACCATCCAGCACGGCAGCACGCAACTCATCGGCCTTCAAATATTCGTGTTGCCCCTGCAGCAACAGCTCGCTCATGGGCAACCGACTGGCATCCGTCAGCCAGTCTTTAACATCCAGCGCCGTCTGGTAGAGCCCCCACATGACCAGGATGAAAAATGCCACCCCGGCGATGAAGCCCCCCTTGGTGCGCCCTTGTGCCCTTGCCTCCACCCGATCGATCCCCGTAAAACGCGCCATGCCGGTCACTTGCAGACCGGTTCGCCATTATATAGGCCTCGGCTTGGCGGTCAAAATACTCATTGGGCCCTCAGGCACCGGATTTCATGCTATCCACGCTCAATTTCATCTCGCCGAGACGACGGGCCAGCGCACCGACGTTACCCGCCCCCTGGGTCAATACCAGATCCCCCTCGCCAATCAGGTCGGCCAGCACCGCGGGCACATCGTCCGGCGTTGCGACAAAGATGGGCTCCAGGGTGCCGCGGGAGCGGATGGAACGGCACAGGGCACGACCATCGGCACCGGGAATGGGCTCCTCACCGGCGGCATAGACCTCCAGCATCACCAGCACGTCCACCTTGGAAAGCACATCCGCGAAATCTTCGTAGAGATCCCGGGTACGGCTGTAGCGGTGCGGCTGGAACACCATCACCAGCCGCTTCTCGGGCCAGCCGGCGCGAGCGGCGTTGATGGTCACCTTCACTTCGCTCGGGTGATGACCGTAATCGTCCACCAGCATGGCCTTGCCACGGCCGGTTTCAAACTCGCCATATTGCTGGAAGCGGCGCCCCACCCCTTCAAACTTGGAAAGTGCCTGGATGATGGCCTCGTCGCCGATGCCGTCTTCAGTTGCCACCGCGATGGCGGCGGCGGCGTTGAGGGCGTTGTGGATGCCCGGCAGATTCAGGGTCACCTCCAGCTCACCCGCCCCTGCACGGCGCACCCGGAAGCGGCTGCGATTGCTGGTCTGCACGAAGTCCAGCACCTGCACATCGGCATCATCGCTCAGACCGTAGGTGAGGGTAGGACGGGCGATCTCCGGCAGCATGCCGCGGATCACGGGGTCATCCACGCACACCACGGCCAGGCCGTAGAACGGCAGATTGTGCAGGAAATCGATGAAGGTGGCCTTCAACCTGGAGAAATCGCCACCATAGGTGTCCATGTGGTCCGCTTCGATATTGGTCACGATGGAAACCATGGGTTGCAGATGCAGGAAGGAGGCGTCGCTCTCGTCCGCCTCGGCAATCAGATAACGGCTGCTGCCCAGGCGGGCATTGGTGCCGGCGCTGTTGAGCAGACCGCCGATGACGAAGGTGGGGTCGCGATCCGCCTCGGCATAGATGCTCGCCACCAGACTGGTGGTGGTGGTCTTGCCGTGGGTCCCGGCAATGGCGATGCCGTGACGGAAGCGCATCAGCTCAGCCAGCATTTCGGCGCGGCGCACCACGGGAATACGCAGCTCGCGGGCAGCCAGCAGCTCGGGGTTGTCCTGCTTGATGGCGGTGGAAACCACCACCACGCTGGCACCGTCCACATGCTCGGCACTGTGACCGACAAAAATGTGTGCGCCCAAAGAGGCCAGGCGTTCGGTCACCCCGTTGCGGGCCAGATCAGAGCCGGTCACCTGATACCCTTCATTGGCAAGCACTTCCGCAATACCGCCCATACCGGCGCCACCGATGCCGATGAAGTGGATGCGACGCACGCGGCGCATTTCGGGGATAACGGTACGCAGTTTTGCCAGTTCAACCTTGGTCATAGTTCTTTCTCAATTCGTGGCCACAGGCCATTTTCATTCGGCGACATTCATCAGTTCGAAGACAGAAGCGGGGCCTTGGCGGCACATCTTGGCCTTCCATCTCGTTTGGCTCAGCCGGTGGCGAGCCGTTTGCACTCATCGGCAACCCGTTCGGCAGCATCGATGATGGCGACCCGGCGCGCGGCCTGGGCCATGTTCAACAGGGTTTCCCTGCGCCCGGCGAGCCAGGATAGGCGCGACGCCAGCGCCGCCGGTGTCAGCTCGGACTGGGGCAGGAACTCGGCCGCTCCGCCGTCGACCAGGGTCAGGGCGTTGCGGGTCTGGTGATCGTCCACCGCATGGGGCAGGGGCACGAAGATGGCGGCCACACCGGCAGCGGCCACTTCGGAGACGGTCAATGCGCCGGCGCGGCACACCACCAGGTCAGCCCAGGCATAGGCATCCGCCATGTCCTTGATAAATTCACTCACCTCGGCCTCGACCCCCAGCCCGGCATAGGAGGCAGCCACGGCCTCCCCGTTGCCCTTGCCGCACTGGTGACGCACCTCGATGGGCACACCGGCAGCTGCAACCGCAGGAGGCACCTGCTCGTTGAGGACCCTGGCCCCCAGGCTGCCACCGACCACAAGCAGGCGCAGAGGATCGCTGCTGCTGCGCAGTTGGGGATCCGGCAGCGCCACCACCTCGGGGCGCACCGGGTTGCCCACCACGGCGGTACGGGCATTGGGGGCGAAGGCACCCGGGAAGGCCATCAGTACCCGCCTGGCGATACGGGCCAGCAGCTTGTTGGTCAGGCCGGCGGCGGCATTCTGCTCGTGCAGCAGCAGCGGAATGCCGGACAGCCAGGCGGCCACGCCACCCGGGCCGGAGGCGAAGCCCCCCATGCCCAGCACCACATCGGGCTGGATGGTCTTGAGCACCTGGCGGGCCTGCAGCACGGATTTGATGACACGGTAGGGCGCCGCGAGCAGCCGTTTGATGCCGTTGCCACGCACCCCCTGGATGTCGATGAAGGAGATGGGATAACCATGGGCAGGCACCAGCTCCGCCTCCATCCGATCGGCAGTACCGAGCCAGTGGATGGTCCAGCCCTGGGCCTTGAGGCGATCGGCGACGGCCAGGCCGGGGAACACATGCCCCCCGGTACCACCCGCCATCACCAGTAACGTCTTGCTCACGCAACCTCCCGCACGCGCGCCTGGGCACTTGCCTGGCGCAACTCGAAATCGATACGAATCAACATGCTCACCGCCACCATCATGATGATGAGACTGGAGCCGCCATAACTGACCAGCGGCAGGGTCAGCCCCTTGGTAGGCATCATGCCGCTGGCGGCACCGACGTTGACGAAAGTCTGGAAGCTGAACCAGATGCCGATGCCGATGGCCAGATAGCCTTCATAGAGCCGCTCGGCCACCAGCGCCTGGTGACCCAGCTTGAGCGCCTTCACTGCCAGCGCAAAAATCAGGAAGAGTGCGCCAAGCACCCCCACGTAGCCCAGCTCTTCGCCCAGAATGGCGAACACGAAGTCGGTGTGGGCCTCCGGCAGGTACTCCATCTTCTGGATGGAGTTGCCGAGCCCCTCGCCAAACCAGCTCCCCCGACCAAAGGCCATCAGGGACTGGGTCAGCTGATAGCCGCTGCCAAAGGGATCGGCCCAGGGGTCAAGGAAGGAGGTCACCCGCCGCATCCGGTAGGGCTCCGCGATGATCAGGGTCACCACGGCGCTCACCCCCACCAGGATGAGACCGATGAACTGCACCAGCCGGGCACCGGCCAGGAACAGCATCCCGAGGGAGGTGACGAACATCACCACCACTGACCCGAGATCCGGCTGGGCCAGCAGCAGGATGGCCACCACGAACAGCACCGCCATGGGTTTCATGAAACCGATGAAGCGTTCGCGCACCTCGCTCTGGCGGCGCACCAGATAGCCCGCCAGATAGACGAACAGCGCCAGCTTGCCGAACTCAGCCGGCTGCAGGTTGAAGGGGCCCAGCGGCAGCCAGCGTACCGAACCGTTGACGCTGCGGCCCACCAGCAACACCATCACCAGCAGCACGATGGCCAGCAACAACATGGGGCCGTTGTAGTGCTGCCAGCGTGCCATGGGTACCTGCAACACGAACCAGGAGATACCCAGCGCCATCACCAGGAACATGCCGTGGCGCTTCACGAACATGAAGGGATCGTTGTTGATGGCGATCCCCTCAGGAATGGAAGCGGACGCCACTATCACCAGCCCGACGCCCATCAGGGCGAGGGCCAGCACCACCAGCTGCCGATCGTAGAGGCCGGCAGGGCGCGCCGGTAGCAACCAGCGCTGCAAGAATCCTGCGACGGCGCGAAGGGCGTTCATAAGCCCATCACCAGTTCGGTGAAGCGATCGCCGCGCGCTTCAAAGGATTTGAACTGATCCAGGCTCGCGCAGGCCGGCGCCAGCAGCACCCAGTCACCGGGCCTGGCATCGACCGCCGCCTTGGCGACAGCAGCGTCAAGATCGGCAACCCGCTCGGTCTGTTCGCCCAGGGCCAGCAGCACCTCGGCATCCTGGCCAAAGCAGTACATGTGATCGATCTGGCTGCCGAGCAGGGCCTGCACCGGGCCGAAGTCCTGCCCCTTGCCCTGGCCACCGGCCAGCAGCAGCAGGCGGCCCTTGACCGCTTCACGTACCCCGGCCACGGCGGCCAGGGTCGCCCCCACGTTGGTGGCCTTGGAGTCGTTGATCCAGCGCACCCCATTTACCTCCCGCACGAAGCGGGCACGGTGAGGCAGGCCTTCAAAGCGGCGCAGCACGGCAAGTTGTGCCTCGCGGGGAATGCCCACCGCATCGCACAGGGCCATGGCCGCCAGGGCATTGGCCTGGTTGTGGGCACCCACTATCTTCATCTCGTCCACCGCCAGGAGCGGCTCGCCGTGCAAGGTCAGCCAGTGACGGCCCTCCAGCTCGCAGCGACCGTAGCCGTTGCAGTCGAGGCCGAAACTCTGCCACACCTGACCCACATCGGGCAGGGTCTGGGGATCGTCGCGATTGATCAGGATGTGCTGGGAGTGCTGATGGATCTCCATCTTGGCGGCGCGGTAATCCGCCATGCCGGCATAGCGATCCATATGATCTTCACTGAGGTTCAGGACCACGGAGGCGGCGGCCCGCAGGCTGTAGGTGGTCTCGAGCTGGAAGCTGGAGAGCTCCAGCACGCAGAGATCCATGGGCTGCTTGAGGAGTGACAGCGCCGGGGTGCCAATATTGCCCCCCACACCGACCTTGAGTCCCGCCTCGGCGATCATCTCACCCACCAGGGTGGTGACCGTGCTCTTGCCGTTGGAGCCGGTGATGGCGATGACGGGCGTCTGGGTTTCACGTACGAACAGTTCGATGTCACCGACGATGCGCACCCCGAACTCGGCGGCGGCCTTCAACTCCGGAGTCGCCAGGGCGATGCCCGGGCTCGCCACTATCATGTGCGCCTGCTTGAGTCGCTCCGCGTCCAGCCCGTGGATGAGCTCCACCTCGGGGGGAAGCTCGTCCTTGCCCGGCGGATTGGCACGGGTGTCCATCACCAGCGGCGTGACGCCGCGGTCGAGGAAGTAATCGACGCAGGAGAGTCCGGTTTTGCCGAGTCCGATGATGATGACCATGGCTTACCTCACCTTCAGGGTGGCGAGGCCAAGCAGCACCAGCATGAGGGTGATGATCCAGAAGCGCACGATGACGCGCGGCTCCGGCCAGCCCTTCTTCTCATAGTGGTGATGGATGGGGGCCATGCGGAAGATCCGCACGCCGCGCAGTTTGTAGGATCCGACCTGCAGGATCACCGAGACGGTCTCCATCACGAAGACGCCCCCCATGATCACCAGCAGGAACTCCTGGCGAACCAGCACCGCGATGGTACCGAGCGCGCCGCCCAGGGCCAGGGAACCGACGTCCCCCATGAAGACCTGGGCCGGGTAGGTGTTGAACCAGAGGAAACCCAGGCCCGCGCCCACAATAGCGGTACAGACGATCACCAGCTCGGAGGTGTAGGGCACGTAGGGAATGTGCAGGTAGTTCGCGAAGTTGACGTTGCCGGTCGCCCAGGCGATCAGGGCGAAGCCTCCCGCCACCATCACGGTCGGCATGATGGCCAAACCATCCAGGCCATCGGTCAGGTTGACTGCGTTGGAGGTACCGACGATGACGAAGTAGGTCAGCAGGATGAACATCAGGCCGAGCTGGGGCATCACATCCTTGAGGAAGGGGACCACCAGTTGGGTCTGGCCATCGTGGGTGGCCGTGGCGTAGAGGAAGACCGCCACACCCAGCGCGACCGCGGACTGCCAGAAGTACTTCCAGCGGGCGATGAGGCCGTCGGTGTTCTTGCGCACCACCTTGAGATAGTCATCGGCAAAACCGATGGCGCCATAGGCCCCCAGCACGAACAGCACCAGCCAGACATAGGGGTTGTCGAGACGGCACCAGAGCAGCACAGAAGTGAAGATGGCGGCAATGATCATCAGGCCGCCCATGGTCGGGGTGCCCTTCTTGCTGAGGTGGGATTCGGGACCGTCGTTGCGGATCACCTGGCCGAACTTCATGATCTGCAGGCGACGGATGAGGCGCGGCCCCATCCAGAGCGCCACCACCAGACCGGTGATGATCGACAGGATGGCGCGAAACGTCAGATAGGAGAAAACGTTGAAGAAGGTGAAGTGCGGGGTGAGCAGTTCCGCCAGCCAGACTAGCATGTGGCTGACTCCTGATGGCCCTTGACCATCTCGACAATATCTTCCATGCGGGAGCCACGGGCGCCCTTGACCAGAATCGAAATTTCCTGATGTGTCTTTATCATTTGCGCAAGCACTTCAAACAACGACGCCTTGTTATCGAAATGTCGGCCAGCCGCGGCATCTGCGGTGTGGCGACTCTGTTCCCCTACGGTCAGCACGGCATCGAGGCCCTGCTCACGGGCGTGGTATCCGACCCGTGCATGCTGCGCGGCGGACTCCTCACCCAACTCTTTCATGTCACCGAATACCAGCACCTTGTAGCCGTTCATGGCGGTCAGGGCATCGATACCCGCCAGCACGGACTCCACGCTGGCGTTGTAGGTGTCATCCACCAAGGTGAGGCCACCCCAGCGTTGTACGCAGAAACGGCCCTTGACCGGCGCCATCTGCTCCAGCCCCGCCTTGACGGACGCAAGCGATGCGCCCAGCGCCAGGGTCCCGGCGGCAGCAGCCAGGGCGTTGGCCACGTTGTGGCGACCCGGAATGGCCAGAGTCAGGTTCACCTCTCCCTGGGGCGTCACCATCACGAACCCGGCACAACCCTGCTCGTTGAGCACGATGTCGCGGGCGTGGAACGGCTGACGCTGATCCTCGAGGGAGAAGGCGCACTGGATGCCCTTTTCACGCCACTTCGGCCAGAACTCGTTGTCGGCATTGACGATGGCGGTGCCGCCCTCGCCTAACCCTTCGAAGATTTCGCTCTTGGCATGGAACACCCCTTCCAGGGAGCCAAAGCCTTCCAGGTGCGCGGCAGCGACGTTGTTGATGATGGCGGCGTCGGGTCTGGCAAGCGACGTGGTCCAGGCGATCTCGCCCGGGTGGTTGGCTCCCAGCTCCATCACCGCGAACTGGTGTTGCGGCTCGAGGCGCAGCAGGGTCAGCGGCACCCCCACCTCGTTGTTGAAGTTGCCGGCGGTGGCCAGCACCTCCCCTTCACAGCGCAGGATGGCCGTCGCCATCTCCTTCACCGTGGTTTTGCCACAGCTGCCGGTGATGGCGAGCACTTTCGGATTGATGCGCTCGCGCACCAGCCTGCCCAGACGCCCAAGCCCCTTGAGGGTGTTGCCCACCACCAGTTGTGGAATGGCCAGCGGCAATTCGCGCTCTACCAGCAGGGCACTGGCGCCGACGGCAACTGCCTGGTCGCAGAAATCGTGGGCGTCGAAACGCTCGCCGCGCAGGGCCACGAACAGCGCCCCCGCGCCCAGGGTACGGGTGTCGGTGCTGACCGCCGTGATCTCATGGTCGCCCCCGATCAGACGGGCATCGAGCACCTGCGCCAGGTCGGCAAGCCTGAGGGTCATCATTTGAATGACTCCATTAATGTGTGCAAGGCGGCTGCGACGGTTTCCCGATCGCTGTAGTGCCGCTTGTCGGTTCCAATGATCTGATAATCCTCGTGGCCTTTGCCGGCCACCAGGATGATGTCCTCTTTGCTCGCTTGACTCAGTGCCAGCTGGATTGCCTTGGTCCTGTCGTGCTCAATCTGCACGGCGCCGGGATCGCGAAGACCCGCCACCATGTCGGCCATGATCCGGGCCGGCTCCTCGGTACGGGGATTGTCGTCGGTCAGGATCACGCAGTCCGCATGCAGCTCCGCCATGGCAGCCATCATGGGACGCTTGCCGCGATCCCTGTCGCCGCCGCATCCCACCAGGCACCAGAGCCGGCCGTGACAGTGCACCCGCAGGGCCTGCAATGCCTTCTCCAGCGCATCCGGGGTGTGGGCGTAATCGACCACGGCGAGCGGCGCATCGCCACCGCCGAAGCACTCCATGCGACCGGTCACCGGTTGCAGTCTGGGGGCCGTCGCCAGCAGGTCATCGAAGTCGTAGCCGAGCACCAGCATGGCGCCCATGGCACCCAGCACGTTGCTGACGTTGAAGCGGCCGAGCAAGGGGGCGGATAATACACCATTCCCCCAGCTGGAGTTAATGCGCGTATCAAAACCTTGTTGGTGGAAATGGGGATCCTGCGCCGTCAGTTGTCGTCCGGCATGGTTTTCAATCGGACCATGAACCCCGAAGGCCACCGCACCGGGATAGGTCGCCAGCCATTGCCGTCCCAGATGATCATCGGCGTTGATGACGGCGCAAGGCTCATCCACCAGCTTCAGCAGCTCTTCCTTGGCGGCGGCATAGGCCTCCATGGTACCGTGATAGTCCAGATGATCCCGGCTCAGGTTGGTGAAGACTGCCGCGGCAAACGGCAGGGCCACCACACGATGCTGCACCAGACCGTGGCTGGAGACCTCCATCGCCACCAGATCGGCCCCCTGCAGCTGCAAGGCGGCCAGATTGGCCTGCACCTGGACCGCGCTGCCCGTGGTGTTCTCTGCTTCGATGAGCTCGCCGAACAGACCGTTGCCTATGGTGCCCATGACCCCGGCCTTGCCCCCCAGCAGGGTGCGCCAGTTGGCCACCAGCAGGGCCGTGGTGCTTTTGCCGTTGGTGCCCGTGATGCCCACCAGTTGCAGCTTTTGCGCAGGGTGACCGTAGAAATGGCCGGCCAGCTCGGAGAGACGAGCAGGAAGATCCCTCATGCCGATGCAGGGGATCTGGGTCGCCGGAGGGACGAATTCTCCGTCCTCCTCAAACAGCACGGCGGTCGCTCCCTGAGCCACCGCCTGTTCGATGAAGCGCCTGCCATCCACCTGATGGCCACGAATCGCCACGAAGAGCGAGCCGGGACCGACCCGCCGACTGTCGAGCTGGAGATCGGTGAGGGAAAGCGCCGGGGCATCGATGCCGAAGCGGCTCATCAGTTGATCAAGTGTGCGGGGCGGCATGAGAAGCCTCCGAAAATGCGGGAATGCGGGCGCTCGTACACGCCATGGAAAACGCCCCGACAGCAGCGGGGTCGATGGAAAAAGCCGGATGCCCGTCAAGTACGCGGTGCGCCATTGTTGGCCTCCGTGCGGGCAAGCTTGGCGGGTACCTCGGGCGGGATCGCATCAGGACGGATGTTGAAGAGCTGCAACACGCCTCCCATGGCCTCCGCAAAGGGCGGGGTCGCCACGGCACCGCCGTAGTAGGCATCCCCCTTGGGTTCGTTAATCACCACCACCATGACGAAACGGGGATTGCTGGCCGGCGCGAAACCGGCAAACCAGGCCATGTAGTCCTTGCCATAGCCCCCAGCCACGGCCACCTTGGCGGTACCACTCTTGCCACCGACCCGATAACCGGGGATCTGGGCCTTGGGAATGGCATTGCTGACCACGTACTCCAGCGCCTGCAACATGGCAGCGGCGTTGTTGTGATCGATGACCTGCTCACCCTTGGGCGGCTTGGTCACCTTGATGATGGAGAGCGGAACCCGCTTGCCCTTGTTGGCCAGGGTGGCGTAGGCGGAGGCCAGCTGCAGCGGGGTCACTCGCAGACCATAACCGAACGACAGGGTGGCTCGCTCGATGTCGGACCAGCGGCGACGCTGGGGCAGCATGCCGCTGCTCTCCCCCATCAGGCCGCTGCCGGTGTCCATGCCGAAGCCCACCATGCTCAGGGTGTTGATCATCTCCTGGGCCGGCATCCGCAGCGCGATGCGCGACATGCTGATGTTGGAGGAGTAGCGCAGGATGTCGTAAAGGTTGGTCGCCTTGTGGATACTCACGTCACGGATCTGCTTGGCCCCGATGAAGAGGGGGCCGCCCGGGATGAAGTCCTTCCAGCTGGTGACACCGGCTTGCAAGGCACTAAGCAGAATCAATGGCTTGACCGTGGAGCCCGGCTCATAGGTATCGGTCACCACCCGGTTTCGCACCCGGAAACTCTGGTATTGGCCACGGTTGTTCGGGTTGTAGGAGGGGGTGTTGACCATGGCGAGCACCTCGCCGGTCTTCACATCCAGCATCACCATGGAGCCGGAGGTGGCCTTGTTCTCGTCGGTAGCCCGTTTGAGGGCGCGATAGGCCAGCGCCTGCACCCGCTGATCGATGCTCAGTTGCAGATCGTTGGCGTGTTTGCCCTCTTTCACCAGGCCCAGGCGCTCAATGACGCGGCCCTGCCTGTCCTTGCGCACCCTCATCTCGCCAGGGGTTGCGGTCAGCCACTCGTTGTAGCTGCGCTCAATCCCCTCGATGCCGCTGCCATCGATGTTGGTCACCCCCACCAGGTGGGAGCTTATCTCGCCGGTCGGGTAGAAACGGCGCGCCTCGGGGCGCAGATAGATGCCCCCCAGCTTCAACCCCTTGATGTACTCGGCCACAGCAGGCGTCACCTGCCGCTGCAGATAGACGAAGCGCTTGCTCGGGTTGGCGATGCGATGCTTGAGGGTGTTGATGTCGAGCTTGAGCACGGCGGAGAGTGCCAGCCAGGCACGCTCGTTGTGGATGGCACCGGACTCATGCACCGTCTTGGGATCGGCCCAGACCGCTTCGACCGGCACGGATACCGCCAACTGTTCGCCATTGCGGTCCGTGATCATGCCGCGCACCGCCTGGGTGGAGGTGGTGCGCAGGGAGCGCATGTCCCCCTCCTGGCGCAGTCTGTCCGGATCGATCACCTGGATCCAGGCCAGCCGCAGGATCAGCCCCGCAAACGCGATGCCGATGAAGAAAACCAGGGTACGAAAGCGCCACGGGTAGAGTGAGGGTGCTTTCGCCTTGGCTTTGTCCTTTGCCGGAGCCTTGGTGGCGGCCTTGCGTGTCATGGTTGTGTAATTACCTTTTCAGTGGTCACCAGGGGACGAGCCATCTGCAACTTGTCCATGGCCAGACTCGCCACCCGGGAGTGCTCAGCCAGTGTGCCCTGTTCCAGCAAGAGGTGGCGCCACTCGATGTTGAGCCTGTCCTCCTCCGCCATCAGATCGTTCTGCTTGGCCGCCAGACCCCGGGTCATGTTGGTCACCAGGATCACCGCAAAGGCGGTGACCAGCACGGCGACGGTCAACAGGACCTGCAACTTGTGGCGCCAGAGATCCGCAACGATCTCCCTGGCGAGGTGAACGCGCACATCGCTCATCGCTTACTCCGCAAGACGCTCTGCGACCCGCAGCACCGAGCTGCGGGACCGGGTGTTTTCATTGACCTCGTGGTCGGAAGGCTTGAGCGCCTTGCCGATCGACTTCAGCTTGCGACCACCGGCAAGCTGGGCTTCGGTCAGGGGGATCCCGTGGGGTACTTCCGGACCTTTCTCATGCTTGCGAATAAAATGCTTCACCAGCCGATCTTCCAGAGAGTGGAAGCTGATGACGGAGAGACGACCGTGAGGAGCCAGCACGTCCAGCGCGCCGTTGAGGGCGGTTTCGATCTCGTCCAGCTCGCTGTTGATATAGATGCGGATGGCCTGGAAGCTGCGGGTCGCCGCGTGCTTTCCCTTCTCCTTACTCGGGTTGACCCGGGCAATCATCTCCGCCAGCTGGCGGGTGCGCACATAGGGCTCGGTCACCCGATCGTGCACGATGGCGCGAGCAATCTTCTTGGCGAAGCGCTCCTCACCGAAGGTTTTCAGCACCCAGGCGATGTCGTCCACATCGGCACGGGCCAGCCACTCGGCGGCACTCTGACCGGAGGTGGGATCCATTCTCATGTCGAGCGGGCCGTCCTTCATGAAGCTGAAGCCACGCTCGGCATCGTCAAGCTGGGGGGAGGAGACACCGAGATCCAGCAGGAAGCCATCGACCTTGCCCAGCAGGCCGCGCTCGGTCAGATAGCGGGTGATGCCGGAGAAGGGACCGTGCACGATCTCGAAACGGGGATCCTGGATCTTGGCCGCCTCGGCAATGGCCTGGGGATCCCGGTCGATGGCGATCAGACGGCCATTGGGGCCCAGATGCTGGAGAATGAGACGAGAGTGACCACCCCGGCCAAAGGTGCCGTCGACGTAGATACCGTCCGGCTTGATGGCCAGCCCTTCGACGGCTTCGTGCAACAGCACTGTGATGTGTTCAGCGGCTTGGGTCATTTATAAAGAAAAATCCTGTAGTCGTGGTGAACTTGCCCAGTCGTCCTCGGGCAGGCCCAGGATGTCGTCGTTGATCTGTTGTTGCCAGCGGGCTTCATCCCACAGCTCGAATTTGTTGAGCTGGCCCACCAGCATGACTTTCTTGTCTAGCCCGGCATGGCTGCGCAGCGGCTGGCTGAGCAGCAGACGGCCATTGCCATCCAGTTCGCATTCGGCCGCGTGGCCGAGCAGCAGACGCTGCAGGCGGCGTTCTGCCGGGTTGGTGCTGGAAAGGGTCTTCAGCTTGCGCTCCACCTCTTCCCATTCATTCAGGGGATAAAGCAGCAGACAGGGATGGGCGATGTCGATGGTGCAGACCAGCTGGCCGTCGCACTCGTCGCGCAGCCAATCACGAAATTTGGTCGGAATCGCCAACCGCCCCTTGCTGTCCAGGCTGATGGCGTGAGCGCCACGCAACAAATTGCAGTCCCCGAAAGGTGAGTTATGGGGGCTAGATGCCCAATAAAACCACTTTGATCCACTTTTCTCCACCATGAAGTTTAAGGACGAGCAGGGGGCTTTTCAAGCAAGGATCTCGGGCATGGGGAACATATTGACGCAGCGTGATGGGACTCATGTACAGGATCTTTAGCGCCAACCAATTGAAATAGATATAAAAAAGGCTTCGTTTGTGATCTAAGGAAAGTGCGAACAAGTATCCCAAGAACAAAAAATGAAAATTTTAGTCATTTAATATCAATGGGTTACCAGTAAATG
>NZ_JAPDBZ010000045.1:0-27786 GCF_027705505.1 Aeromonas sp. QDB56 | reverse complement strand
TGTTTGGAGACAGCCAGTTTACCAGCACCCTGTCTGTCAACTTCCACTTCCCCAAGATCCCGCGAAGAACCTTTTTTTATGGGGGCTGATCCGCCCGCCGCCCCCTGGCCGTATCAGTTCGCAATAGTTATACGGCTTCCAATTTTTTGTATAACTGCTATAACGAACTCAAGGCTTATACAAGGGGCTTCATCATGTACAAGATCAATGTCGGTATCAGTGCCTGTCTGCTCGGCCAGGAAGTGCGCTTCGACGGGGGCCACAAACGCTCCAGTTTCTGCGAACGGGATCTGGGCGCCCATTTCGACTATCACCCCGTCTGCCCCGAGATGGCCATTGGCCTCGGCGCTCCCCGCGCCGCCATCCGGCTGGTGAAGCGCCAGGGCGAGGTGCGGGCCGAGGCAAGCAACGGCAGCTTCGACGTCACCGACAAGCTGATTGCCTTCAGCGAGCAGAAGGCACGCCAGCTCGACTTCCTCTCCGGCTACATCCTCTGCGCCAAGTCCCCCAGCTGCGGCATGGAGCGGGTGCGCATCTATGGCGCCAACAACGAGGGGAGCGCCAAGGAGGGGGTCGGCCTCTTCGCCAAGGCGCTGATGGAGGCCAACCCCCTGCTGCCGGTGGAGGAAGATGGCCGCCTGTGCGACCCCATCCTGCGGGAGAACTTCGTGCTGCGGGTCTTCGCCTATCACGACTGGCAGCAGCTCTGCGCCCGGGGGATCACCGCCTCAGCCCTGATCCGCTTCCATTCACGCTACAAGTACCTGGTGCTCTCCCACGCCACCACCCACTACCGGGCGCTGGGGCGCCTGCTCGCCAACCTTGGCAAGGCCAACCTGCAGGAGGTGGCCGACAGCTACATCCAGGGGTTGATGGCGGCGCTGACCCTGCGGGCCAACCGCTGCAGCCACACCAATGTGCTGATGCACCTGCAGGGCTACTTCAAGCGGGTGCTGACCCCGGCCCAGAAGCAGGAGCTGTGCGACACCATCGACAAGTACCGCACCGGGGTCTTCCCGTTGCTGGTGCCCCTTACCCTGATCCGCCACTACCTGCGCGAGTACCCGAACCCCTATCTCGCCGAGCAGGTGTACCTCAATCCCCATCCCGACACGCTGAAATTGCGTTACGGGCTGTGAAGGTGTGGCTGGATTTGGCCGATCAGGCCTACCTCGACCTTCATCCCGACACGCTCAAGCTGCGCTACGGGCTCTGAACACCCTGTGCAGGCCCCGGCGGATCACCGGGGCCTCTTCCCAACGTCTGATGGACTCTCTCATGTCTGATGAATCACAAGCAGCCGCGCCTCTCCCCGACGAGGGCGTCTACCCCATTCGCGAGGTCTCCCGCCTCACCGGCGTCAACGCCGTCACCCTGCGCGCCTGGCAGCGCCGCTACGGGCTGGTGCAACCGGCCCGAACCGAGAAGGGCCATCGCCTCTACAGCGAGCAGGATATCCGCCAGATAGGCGAGATCCTGAGCTGGCTGGAGCGGGGGGTGAGCATAGGTCAGGTGAAGGGGCTCCTGAGCGAGCCCCAGAGTGCGCCAGTGAGCGATCACTGGCAGCAGACCCTGGAGCAGTTCAGCCAGGCGCTGCTTGCCTTCAACCAGCGCAAGGCGGAGGCCGAGCTTGGCGATCTGCTGGCGAGCTACCCCTTCGAGCTGGTGCGCAGTCGGGTGCTGCAGCCCCTGGTGGAGCGGCTGCTGGGGCTGTGGCGCGAGCGCCCCGATGGCGAGCTGCTGCAACAGGTGTGGCTCGGCTGGCTGCATACCCGCTTCGCCCGCCACCTCATCGAGCAGGAGAAGGGCATCCCCGTCACCCTGGCAAGCTGGGGGCAGGTGGGGCCGCTGGATCTGGTCTGGGCTGCGTATGAGCTCATCGGTCAGGGTTATGAGGTGCAACTGCTGGGGGCGGTGGAGCCCCGCCATGCCACCCTGCTGGAGGGGCGCGCCACTCCTCCCTGGCTGATCCTGCTGGGGGCCGGGCTCGGCAAGCAGGACCTGGCCTCCGAATGGCCTGAGGGTACCCGCTTCTTTGGCGAGCTGGGACGCCTCTACGATGAGCCGTGGCGGCGTGCCCGCAACTGGCACGCCACCCTGGCAGAGGTCAGTGCGACGACCCGCACAGCCAAGGCGAAGGGCAAGGGCGGGAGAACACCGTCATGAGGCTGGTCTGGTTTCGCAACGATCTGCGTCTGGCCGATAACCCGGCCCTGCGCCACGCCTGCGCCGGAGATGAACCGGTCGCCGCACTCTTCATCGTCTCGCCGACCCAGTGGCAGACGCACAAGCTGGCCCCGGTCCGCCAGCGCTTCATGCTGGCACAGGTGGATGCCATGGGACGAGAGCTGGCGGCCCTCGGCATTCCGCTTCATTTGCTGCGGGTCGAGACCTTTGCCGAGGTGCCGACGGCGCTGACGGCGCTTTGCCGGGAGCTCGGGGTGAGCCAGCTCTACGCCAACCAGGCCATCGAGATTGACGAGCTGCGCCGCGACCACGCCGTCAGCGCCGCGCTGGGGGAGCAGGGCATGACCAGCCACTGGTTCAACGGCTGCTGCGTGCTGCCGCCCGGTCGGGTACTGACCGGGTCGGGGGAGATGTTCAAGGTCTTCACCCCCTTCAGCCGCGCCTGGCTCAAGGCTCTCGAGGAGGATGGCTTCGTCATTCACCGTGCCCCCGCACCACGCGGCGAGCCGTTACCGTGGCTGCCCCTGGCCGAGCGAGAGTGGGTGGACGACGGGCTGGGGGATCTGACGGCGGACACCCGCTGGCCGGTGGGGGAGGCCGAGGCGAGCCGCCGGTTGCACGCTTTTCTGGATCAGGCGGTGCTCGACTACGGCGAGACCCGGGACTTTCCGGCGCTGGCGGGCACCTCCGTGCTCTCCCCCTATCTGGCGGCGGGCATCATCAGTGCCCGCCAGTGCGTGGGGGCGCTGCAGCAGCGTCTCGGCTACCGGCCCCAGTCGAAGGCCCAACCCGGTTTCGTCTGGCTCAACGAGCTCATCTGGCGCGAGTTCTACCGCCACTTGCTGGTGCTGATCCCGAGCCTCTCCATGAACCGCCCCTTCAAGCCGGAGACGGCGGCCCTGCCGTGGAGCTGGGATCCGGATGCCTTCGCCGCCTGGTGCGAGGGGCGCACCGGCTACCCCGTGGTCGATGCGGCCATGCGTTGCCTCAACGCCACCGGCTGGATGCACAACCGGCTGCGGATGATAGTGGCGAGCTTCCTCACCAAGGATCTCCATATCCACTGGCGGCTTGGGGAGGACTACTTCATGAGTCGGCTCATCGACGGGGATCTGGCGGCCAACAATGGCGGCTGGCAGTGGGCGGCGGGGACCGGGGCCGATGCGGCGCCCTATTTCCGGGTCTTCAACCCCACCACCCAGGGGCAACGATTTGATCCACAAGGGGAGTTCATTCGTACCTGGGTCACTGAGCTGGCGGATGTGCCTGCTGCCTATCTCCACGAGCCCCACGACTGGTTGCGGCTCAAGGGGCGGCAGGATTATCCGGCCCCCATGGTGGATCATGCCGTTGCACGGGTGAGGGCCATCGAGATGTTCCGCGAACTGGAGAAAAACTAGCATGAATGACGCGCTGGCCCGCTTTGTCATCCTCTACCTGCAACTGGACAAGCATCAGTTGCACCGCTTGCCGGAGGTCTATGCCGATGAGGTGCTCTTCATCGATCCTGCGCACCGGATAGAGGGGCTGGCCGCGCTCATCCGCTACTTTTCCTCCCTATATGAGCGCCTTGCCCAGTGCAGTTTCGAGATAACGAGTCAGCAGCAGTCGGGCAACGAAGCCTGGCTCGCCTGGGTCATGACCTTCTCCCACCCCAGGATTGCCGGTGGCCGGGCCGTCAGGGTGGAGGGGGCCACCCGGCTGACGTTCGACTCCTGGGGCAAGGTGTGCCTGCACCGGGACTACTTCGATCTCGGGGCCATGCTCTACGAGCAGTTGCCGCTGCTGGGGCCCGTGGTACGGGCCATCAAGGGGAGGCTGGGAACATGAGCGGCCGGGTGCTGATCACCGGGGCCACCTCGGGCATCGGCCGCCAGCTGGCGCTGGATTATCGGCGCGCCGGCTGGCAGGTGTGGGGTTGTGGCCGGGACGAGGTGCGCTTGCAGGCACTTGCCGACCAGGGGATCACCCCTTTGCGATTCGATGCGCGCGACAGCGCCGCCATGGCCGGGGTGGCCGCAAGCCTGCCCGCCCTCGACCTGCTCATTCTCAATGCGGGCAACTGCGAGTACATGGATCCGGCAGAAGGCTTTGACGGCGCCCTGTTTGCCCGGGTCATCGAGACCAACCTCATCGCCACCGGCAACGCCCTGGCCGCCTTGCTGCCGCGGCTGGGGGCAGGTGGACGGCTTGCCATCGTCAGCTCCTCGGTGAGCTGGCTGCCCCTGCCACGGGCGGAGGCCTATGGCGCCTCCAAGGCGGCCCTCGATTATCTGGCGAATACGCTGCGCCTGGATCTGGCCAGCAAGGGCATCGGGGTGACCCTGATCCGCCCGGGCTTCGTGCAGACGCCGCTCACCGACAAGAATGATTTTCCCATGCCCTGCCTGGTGACGGTGGAAGAGGCTTCCCGTGCCATCATGACGGGGCTTGCCGCCGGTCGCCACCAGATCCACTTTCCCCGTCGCTTCATCTGGCTGCTGCGCCTGCTCGGCGCCCTGCCGACGGGGCTCTGGCTGCGCCTTGGCCGCACACTCGTTTCGAAAGGACGCCCTTCATGAAGAAAAAGATCGCCATCGTCGGCTCCGGTATCTCCGGTCTCACCGCCGGTTTTCTGCTCCACAAGCTGCATGACATCACCCTGTTAGAGGCGGCGCCGACCCTGGGAGGCCACACCGCCACCGTGGAGGTGGAACAGGCTGGGCGCCACTATGCCATCGACACCGGCTTCATCGTCTTCAATGACCGTACCTATCCCAACTTCCTCAAATTGCTGGAGCGCATCGGGGTGGGGCGCCAACCCGCCGAGATGAGCTTCTCGGTCAAGAGTCCCGAGGGGATGGAGTACAACGGCCACAACCTCGATACCCTGTTCGCCCGGCGCCGCAATCTGCTGAGCCCGCGCTTCTATCGCTTCGTCGCCGAGATCCTGCGCTTCAACCGGGAGGCGCGGGCCTGGCTGGCCGCGCATCGCCAGCGGGAGCTGACCCCCGATCTGACCCTGGGGGACTTCCTGCTGGCGGGGAAATTCAGCGACTATTTCGCCCGCCACTACATCCTGCCCATGGGAGCGGCCATCTGGTCCTCCACCCTGGCGGACATGCGTGCCTTCCCCTTGAGCTTCTTTCTGCGGTTTTTCGCCAACCACGGGCTGCTGGAGGTGGCGAACCGACCTCAGTGGTATGTGATCCCGGGAGGCTCGCGAGAGTACATAGGGCCGCTCACGGCGGGCTGGCAGTCGCGCATCCGCCTCGCTACCCCGGTGGAGGCGGTGCGCCGGGTGGCGGATGGCGTCGTGGTCACCAGCCAGGGGCAGGAGGCCCATTTTGACGAGGTGATCTTCGCCTGTCACAGCGATCAGGCCCTGGCCCTGCTGGCGGATGCGAGCGAGGGAGAGAGGGCCATCCTCGGGAACATGCCCTATCAGGCCAACGACGTCTGGCTGCACACCGACGCCTCCTGCCTGCCGATGCGCCGCAAGGCGTGGGCGAGCTGGAACTACCAGCTCGGTGAGGATGACGGGGCGCGCCCCCTGGTGAGCTACAACATGAACATCCTGCAGGGGGTGAGCTCCCCAGCGCCTTTCTGCGTCAGCCTCAATCCCCGTGGACGGGTGGACGAGAGCAAGGTGTTGCGCCGTTTCGTCTATCATCATCCGGTATTCAATCAGGGCTCCATCGCCGCCCAGCAGCGACGGGGCGAGATCTGTGGCCATCAGCGCACCCACTTCTGCGGGGCTTACTGGTACAACGGTTTTCACGAGGACGGGGTGCGCAGCGCCCTGGACGTGGCCAGACGCTTCGGGGCCGAGCTATGAGCGGCGCCGCGGCCTTGACGCAAGGGGACGAGGGAATGGGGGAGGGGATCAGCGCCATCTGGCAAGGCTCGGTGCGCCATCGCCGCTTCGCCCCAAGGGCCCACGCTTTTTCATACAGCCTCTTCATGCTGGGGCTGGATCTGGACGAATTGCCCAGGCTTGAGCAGGGGCGCTGGTTTGCCGTGGAGCGGGCCGGACTGCTCTCGTTTCGCCGCGAGGACTATCTGCGGGGCAGCGAAGGGCCCCTCAAGCAGGCGGTCTGGGACAAGGTGGCGGCCCTCGGGGGGGATGCGGAGCCCGGCGGGCGGGTGCTGCTCCTTGGCAACGTGCGCTGCCTCGGGTTTTATTTCAGCCCGGTCAATTTCTACTTCTGCGATCGGGCGGGGGAGACCCGCTACCTGCTGGCGGAGGTCTCCAATACCCCCTGGAACGAGCGCCACTACTACCTGCTGGATCTGGCGGCGCTCTCCCCCCATGACAAGGATTTTCATGTCTCCCCCTTCATGGGACTGGGGATGCGCTACCACTGGCGCATCCGGGCGCCGAAAGAGGAGGCGCTGATCCATATCGAGAGCCACCCCGTATCCGGTGAGAGCAAGCTGTTTGACGCCACCCTGGCCCTGCGCCGCGCGCCGCTGTCGCGCAAGGGGCTGGCGGCACTGCTGGCTCGCTGGCCCTGGATGACCCTGAAGGTGCTGCTCGGGATCTACTGGCAGGCCCTGCGCCTTTTTATCAAACGCACCCCCGTCTTCACCCATCCGGAGAGCCGCCCGTGACGCTGACACACCCGTTTAATTCCGCTTCCTGGTGTTGTCAGCAGCCCATGGTGCGGGTTCATCCCAACCGAACGACCCCACTCTTGACCCATTCGGAGAGCCGCTAATGGAACTTGCTCAATCAACCCTCTCTGCCTCTTTCATCGACAAGGGGGCCAAGCAACTGCTGCTCAAATTGCTGGCGCGCCTTGAGCAGGGCCAGCTGGTGCTCCACGACGGCAGCGAGTGCCACCGTTTCGGCAAGGCGGGCAGCGACCTGCATGCCGAGCTGGTGGTGCAGGATCCGGCGTTTTATCGCCGCCTGCTGCTGGGGGGCAGCATCGCCGCAGGAGAAACCTGGGTGGAGGGTCTCTGGACCAGCCCGGAGCCGGTGGCACTGGTGCGCTTGCTGGCCCGCAATCTGCCGCTGCTCGACGCCCTGGAACGCCGCCTCGGCTGGCTCAGCTTCCCGTTCAACAAGGTGCGCCACTGGTTCAATCGCAATACCCTGACCGGTTCGCGCGCCAACATCGCCGCCCACTATGACCTTGGCAACACCCTCTATCAGGGCTTTCTCGACGATCACATGCAGTATTCGAGCGCCATCTATCCCCACCCGGACGCCACCCTGGAGGAGGGGCAGCAGGCCAAGCTGCGCACCATCTGTGAGCGGCTTGAGCTTGGGCCGGACGACCACCTGCTGGAGATAGGCACCGGCTGGGGCGGTCTTGCCGTCTATGCGGCCCGTCACTATGGTTGTCGGGTCACCACCACTACCATCTCCCGGGCCCAGCACGACTATGCCAAGGCGTGGATCGAGCGGGAGGGGCTGGGGGATCGCATCACCTTGCTGCTGGAGGATTACCGCAAGCTGGAGGGACGCTATGACAAGCTGGTCTCCATCGAGATGATCGAGGCGGTGGGGCACGCCTTCCTGCCCGACTATTTCCGCCAGTTGTCGCGCCTGCTCAAGCCCGGCGGACGCCTGCTGATCCAGGCCATCACCATCGCCGATCAGCGTCACGCCCAGTATCTGCGCGGGGTGGACTTCATCCAGCGCTACATCTTCCCGGGAGGCTGCCTGCCCTGCGTCTCCCAGATGGCGGGTCTGCTGGCGCGGGAGACCGACATGCAGCTGGTACGGCTGCACGATCACGGCCACCACTATGCCCGTACCCTGGCCCACTGGTGCGAACGCTTCCTGGCGCTGGCCCCGGAGCTGCCCAAGCTCGGTTACAGCCAGGATTTCATCCGGCTCTGGCACTTCTATTTCGCCTACTGTGAAGGGGGATTCTGGGAGCGGGCCATCAGCCTGGTGCAACTGGAGGCCGCCAAGCCGGGGCCCCATGGCTGGTCCGGGGACTTGCCGGCACACGGTCGCTGATCATGTGGCAGTGGGCCCACCTGCTGGGATTCAACCTCTACTGGTTGCTGGCGGTGAGATGGCAGCAACCGGGCCCGCTGCTCGGGATGCTGCTGCTCCATTTCATCTTCTCCCCCCGCCGCGGGCAGGACTGGCGCCTCATCCCGGTCGCCCTGGCAGGCTGCCTGCTCGACATCCTGCTCTGGCGCCTCGGCCTGTTTCACTTTCCGTCCGGTTTTCCGCTCTGGCTGTTGCTGCTCTGGTGCGGTTTCGCCCTGACCCTCTCCCACGGCCTTCCCTGGCTTCGCCCCTTGCCGCGCTGGCAACAGGGGCTGTTCGGCATGGTGGGGGGGGCCTCCTCCTATATGGCGGGGGCCGCCATGGGGGCAGTAAACTTACCCTGGGGCATCTGGACAAGCGCAGTGCTGCTGGCGGTGATCTGGATGTGGTGGTTACCCGTACTCCTGTGGGTAACGGTCAAGCTGGAGGGTGAGACGAGATGAACACCTTTTCGACCGACACCTTGTTGTTTTCCAAGTGGACCAGGGATGGCCAGTGCGAGCTGGCCGATCGTTTCTACCTGGTGGTGGCCTGCCAGCGCGATGCCCAGGGGCATCTGGCGAGCGTGGTGATGCAGGATATCAACACCCTGCAGGAACAGGAGATGGACTGGCATGAACTGGAGGATCCCGCCCGTTGGCACATGGGGTGGAACTAGCCTGCTGCTGGCGGCCTTGAGCCTGCCACTGCTTGCGACCGCCCAGAGTGTTGCCGCCCCCTGGCAGGGGCTGCGAACCGTGGGACAGGGGGAGATGCGCTGGCTCTGGTTCAAGCTCTATGACGCCACCCTCTACAGCGAGAGCGGTCGCTATCAGCCGGGGCGCTACCCGCAGGCCCTCAGCATTACCTACGCGAGGGCCATCGAGCGCCAGGATCTGCTGGAGGCGACCGCCGCCGAGTGGCAGCGGCTCGGCCTTGGCAGCGAGAGTGAGCGCCAACGCTGGCTGGCTCGACTGGCCACGCTCTGGCCGGATGTCGTCCCCGGCGACAAGCTGGTTTTTTATGTGGACGAGCAAGGCACGGGCCACTTCTGGTTGCGAGATCGCCTCCTTGGCTCTCTTGATGATCCCGCCTTCGCCCCCGCGTTTCTTGCCATCTGGCTGACTGACGACAGCCGGGATCCCGCCCTGACCCGCCGCCTGCGCGGCCAATCCTGATGGAGTATTCCATGAAGTTCTCTTCCTGGTGGCGTCTTGCCTGGTTGCTGCCCCTGCTGTGGCTCTCTGGTTGCGGCGCGGGTCTTGACGATTATCGCGGCTCCCGGCCGGGCTGGGATCTCGCCCGTTTCTTCAATGGCAAGCTGGTGGCCCACGGCCTGGTGACGGACCGCAGCGGCGAAGTGACCAGTCGCTTTCGGGTCGAGATGCAGGGGCACTGGCGAGAGGGCAAGGGGGAGCTGTTCGAGCAGTTCTACTTCGATGATGGTCGTCGGCAGACCCGCACCTGGTTTTTGAGCAAGGGGGCGGATGGCCACTGGCGCGGCACGGCTTCAGACGTGGTGGGGGAGGCGGTAGGCAAGACAGAGGGCTTTGCCCTCAATTGGCGTTATCAACTCGATCTGGCACTGCCGGATGAGAGCGTGGTGAGGGTGAGCTTTGATGACTGGATGTATCTGCTGGACGACGATCGCCTGATCAACCGCGCGAAGATCAGCAAGTTCGGCATTCACCTCGGCGAGGTGATCCTCTATATCGAACGGCTTGAGCAATGAAAGCCGATGCATTTTTTGCCGACGATAGCCACTGGCTATGGATCGGCAAGGCACAGACGATTGTCCTTTGAGTCTGCTTCTGGATAAGCTGACTCCGTTCCCGATAATGCTTACCACCTGGAGGTGAATCATGAAGAGCCCCATTGGTCTTGATACCGTTCAATCACAAGCCCTGGCCGCCGAGCTCAACAAGCTGCTGGCCAGCTACCAGATCCTCTACATGAACGTCCGTGGCTTCCACTGGAACATCCGCGGCAACCAGTTCTTCGAGCTGCACCTGAAATTCGAAGAGATCTACAACGACCTGCTGCTGAAAGTCGATGCCCTGGCCGAACGCATTCTGACCCTGGATGGCGTGCCCCTGCACAGCTTCAGCGACTACATCCAGGTGTCCGCCATCCCCGAGCAGAAGGGGCTGCATGACGGTCGTGCCTGCGTGGAATCCCTGCTGGCGAGCTTCCGCGAACTGCTGGTCGCCCAGCGCCGCATCCTGGGTCAGGCCGCTGATGCCGGTGATGAAGGGACTGCATCCATCCTCTCCGACTATGTGCAGCAGCAGGAAAAACTGGTCTGGATGCTGCGCGCCTATCTGGCCTGATGAACCTGGGGCCGGCTGCCCATGCCCCGGCCCGTATCATTGCCCCTGTTGTTGCAAACCCGAGTTGTCTCTCCTTGATTTCCCACCCGCTTGCCGCCCGATTTGGGCGGCTTTTTTCTATTTGATCTGCATCAATGAAATGTTAATTGGTAAATTGAATGCCTATTAAGTTTTCCAGGAGCGGAATAGAATCGCCACAAAACAGATAACTGAAATGTCCAATTAGGAGAGACATGATGTTTTGTGTGCAATGTGAACAGACTATTCGTACCCCGGCAGGCAACGGCTGCGCCTATGCACAAGGCATGTGCGGCAAGACGGCTGAAACTTCTGATCTGCAGGATGTGCTGATCTATACCCTGCAAGGGCTCAGCGCCTGGGCCCTGGCGGCCCGCGAGCACGGCATCGTCGACAGCGAAATAGACGCTTTCGTGCCCAAGGCGTTCTTTGCCACCCTCACCAACGTCAACTTCGACTCCGCTCGCATCGTCGCCTACGTCAACCAGGCGCTGGCCTATCGCCAGCAACTGGCCGCCAAGCTGGCACCGCTGGCGGTGCAGGCCGACACGCTGCCCGCCGCGGCCAGCTTCGAACCGGGTGCCGATCTGCTGGCCCAGCTTGCCCAGGCGCCGCAGACCGCGGTCAACCGGGGCAAGAACGAGGTCAACGAAGACATCATGGGGCTGCGCCTGCTCTGCCTCTACGGCCTCAAGGGCGCCGCCGCCTACATGGAACACGCCCGGGTGCTGGATCAGCAGGATGCCGGGGTCGCCGCCGAATTCCATCGCATCATGAGCTGGCTCGGCACGGATCCCTGCGATCTGGATCTCCTGTTCAAGTGCGCCATGGATATTGGCCTGCTGAACTTCAAGATCATGGAGATGCTGGATCTCGGTGAAACCACCGCCTTCGGCCACCCCGAGCCGACCCAGGTACGCGTCACTCCGGTACCGGGCAAGTGCATCCTGGTCTCCGGCCACGACATGGTGGATCTCAAGCTCATCCTGGAGCAGACCAGGGGCACTGGCATCAAGGTCTACACCCACGGCGAGATGCTGCCGGCCCTGGCCTACCCCTTCTTCAAGCAGTACCCGCACCTGGTGGGTAACTATGGCTCCGCCTGGCAGAACCAGCAGAAGGAGTTTGCCAACTTCCCGGGCGCCGTGGTGATGACCTCCAACTGCATCATCGACCCGAACGTGGGCAACTACTCGGATCGCATCTTCACCCGCTCTATCGTCGGCTGGCCCGGTGTGACCCACCTGGAAGGGGAAGATTTCTCCGCCGTTATCGCCAAGGCGCAAGCGCTGGAAGGCTTCAAGCACGTTGAGCTCGAGCACTTCATCACCATCGGTTTTGCCCGCAACGCCCTGATGCAGGCCGCTCCTGCGGTGATCGACAAGGTCAAGGCTGGCGAAATCAGCCACTTCTTCCTGGTGGGGGGATGTGACGGTGACCGTGCCGAGCGCGCCTACTACACCGAGTTTGCCAAGGCGATCCCGCAGGACAGCCTGCTGCTGACCCTGGGCTGCGGCAAGTACAAGTTCAACAAGCTCGACTTCGGCGACATCGGCGGCATTCCCCGTCTGCTGGACGTGGGTCAGTGCAACGATGCCTACTCCGCCATCCAGCTGGCGCTGGCGCTCGCCGACGCGTTCGAGTGCGGCGTCAACGATCTGCCCCTGACCCTGGTGCTCTCCTGGTTCGAGCAAAAAGCCATCGTCATTTTGCTCACCCTGCTGGCGCTCGGTGTGAAGGACATCCGCACCGGCCCGACCGCCCCGGCCTTCCTCACCCCGGCCCTGCTCAAGGTGCTGGAGGAGCAGTTCGGCCTGAAAGGAACCACCACGGCAGACGCGGATCTCGCCGAGATCCTGGCGGCCTGAGCAAAGATACAGCCTTACACGCTCAGCATGTTGTAAGCCTTTGGCGAGCCTGATGGCTCGCCTTTTTTCAACGCTATTTCCGAGCAAGAGGAGCCTTGCGATGACCTCCACCTCTTTGAGCCTGCGCTGTATAGCCCGCCGGGCAGAGACCCACGACGTGGCGAGCTGGCAATTTGAACCCCTGGCTGGCGACCTGCCCTCCGTGCTGGCTGGCCAGTGCGTCACCCTGCACACGATGATTGACGGCCATCCCCACTGCCGCGCCTACACCCTCTCCTCCAGCCCGCAGGATCCTTTCTGGCAGGTCACCATCAAGGATGTGGGGCTGGTCTCTCACCATCTGCACCAGAGCCTGCAAGTGGGGGACGAGATCCGGGTAGACGGCCCCTTCGGCGATTTTCACCTGACCGCGCTCCCCTGCGAGCGGCCGCTGCTGCTCAGCGCCGGCTCCGGTATCACCCCCATGTGGGCCATGCTGCGGGACGAGCTCGCCAAGCGGCCGGACGCCGATATCCGCTTTATTCACAGCGCCAGAACCCCCGGGGATGTGATCTTCGCGAGGGAACTGGCTTCGCTGGCCGAGGCTCATGCCGGTGTGCGCCATGCTTTAGTGCTGGAGAAAGTAGGGGAAGAGGCGCCAACGGCTCATCCCTGGGTTGGCCGGCTCACACCGGGGATGCTCAAGGAATTGGCGCCGGATCTCTTGAGCCGCCATGTCTATCTGTGCGGGCCAGCCCCCTATATGGCGGTGGTGAGCGAGATGCTGGCCGGGCTCGGGCTGCCCCCCGAGCAGTTGCATCAGGAGTCGTTCGGCCTGCCTGGGGTGGCCTCAAGCGCGGCGCCAGTTGCGGCCGATAGCGACCACTTCTGGCTAACCCTCAAAAAGAGCGGCAAGAAAGTGAAGATACTGCCTGGCCAGACCCTGCTGGCGGCACTGGAGGGGGTGGGGGAGACCATGATGGCCGCTTGCCGCGCCGGGGTGTGCGGCGCCTGTCGCTGCACCACGGAAGGCGAAATCGAGCGCCAGAGCGTGATGACCCTGAGCGCGCAGGACCTCGAGAACGGGGTTGCGCTGGCCTGTTCCTGCACCGCCAGAGGGGATGTGAGCCTGGAGTATTGACGGGCGTCATTGGTATCCCGAGCTTTTCTCGGGCGGGTCGTGCGGGTAGACTCAACCCCAGTTTCAGCAAAGTACGGGATAAAAAATGACAATTCTGGTGACGGGGGGAGCCGGTTACATCGGTTCCCACACCCTGGTCGAGCTGCTTGGTACCGGGCAGCAGGTCGTAGTACTGGACAACCTCTCCAATGCTTCCCCCGAGTCTCTCAAGCGGGTCGAGCGGATCACCGGCAAGCCGGTCACCTTCGTGGAAGGGGACATTCTGGACAGAGCCTGCCTGCAACGGCTGTTTGCCGAACACAGGATAGCATCCGTGATCCACTTCGCCGGCCTCAAGGCGGTGGGGGAATCCGGCCAGATCCCGCTCACCTACTATCAGAACAACGTGACCGGCACCCTGGTGCTGTGCGAAGAGATGGCCAGGGCCGGCGTGTTCCGGCTGGTGTTCAGCTCCTCGGCCACCGTCTATGGGGATCCGGCCTCGGTACCCCTGCGGGAAGATTTCCCCACCAGCGCCACCAACCCCTATGGCCGCTCCAAGCTGATGGTTGAAGAGATCCTGCGTGACCTCTCCAAATCCGATCCTCGCTGGGCCATCGTGCTGCTGCGCTACTTCAACCCGGTGGGGGCTCACGAGAGCGGCCTCATCGGTGAAGATCCCAACGGCATCCCCAACAACCTGCTGCCTTACATCAGTCAGGTCGGCGTGGGCAAGCTCAAGGAGCTGGGGGTCTTTGGCAACGACTATCCGACCCCAGACGGCACCGGGGTGCGCGACTATATCCACGTGGTGGATCTCGCCATCGGTCACCTCAAAGCGTTGGCCCGCATCAAGAGTGATACCGGCGTCTTCACCTATAACCTTGGCACCGGTCAGGGCTATTCCGTGCTGGAGATGGTCAAGGCGTTCGAGGCAGCCAGTGGCCGTGCCATTCCCTACCAGATCAAGCCCCGTCGCCCCGGCGACATTGCCGAGTGCTGGGCTGAACCGGCCCTGGCCCGTGACGAGCTGGGCTGGCAGGCTGAGCGGGGTCTGGAGCAGATGATGGTGGATACCTGGCGCTGGCAAAGCCAGAACCCGAACGGTTATGGCCCTGCTGCGAAGCCGTGATCAAGGGTCATGCGCTGCTCAGGAACCTCATTTATTCATATAAACTCGGGTCCCTGCGCTGCTCTTCGCCTTGCTGACAGCTTCTCGCGACGGCCCATCAGACCTGATGGTTTGCAGCATGAATAGCAAAACGCCCCGGCATGCCGGGGCGTTTTTTCATGCACAACGCGCGGGTTACTGAATGCTCTTGCCGGCGCGGACATCCTTGATGATGGCCTTGAGGCTGGCCAGATCCCGCGGTGCGCCGCGCAGGATCTGATCGCCGATGATGAAGGCCGGGGTGCCGGAAATAGCCATGGCTTCGGCCAGCGCCCGGTTGGTACCCAGATTCTGATCGATGCTGCCGTCCTTGATCTTCGCCTCGACCTTGCTCCAGTCCACGCCGGCGGCTCTGGCGATGTCTTTCACCTGGGCTTCGTCGGAGAGGGGCCCCTGATGGGCGTACAGCTTGTCGTGGAAGGTCTGGTATTTGTCGGGCTGGCCGAGCTTCACCGCCAGCGCCGCGCGGGCGGCGTAGTAGGAGGTTTCGCTCAGGATGGGGAACTGCTTGTAGATGTAGCGGATCTCCTTGTCCTCAGAGAGCAGTTGCTGAATGAGAGGATGAGCGCGCTTGCAGTAGCCGCAGTTGTAGTCGAAGAACTCCACCACCGTCAGGCTGCCCTTGGGATTGCCGCTCTCGGGATCCTGGTTGGCGAAGAGCTGCTTGGCATGGGCTTCTATCAGCGTCTTGTCGTTCTCGGCCTGCTGGCTCTCCTGCTTGGCACGCAGGGCGTTGGACATCTCGACCAGGATCTCCGGATTCTTGACCAGATAGTCGCGCACGATCTGCTCGACATCGCTCTTGGTCAGCTCGCTCGCCTGCACGGGCGCCGCAAGCAGGGTCGCGCCGGTCAGGGCGGCGAACAGGGCATGTTTGATTCTCATAAGTCCATCTTGCTGGGGATGTGGTAGTGGCCCCTATAGTGGGTGAGTCTGTTTTCAAGTCAAGCCATACGCTTGAAAAAGCACGGTTTGTAGCGGTTTTGCCGGTTTTGTGCGCCAGATAGCCCAATAAATGGGCAAACAAACGGAGTGGGGATTTACAAGGGCTGGGGGCATGGGTAATATGCGTCGCACTGCTGCGGAGGGGTGGCAGAGCGGCTGAATGCACCGGTCTTGAAAACCGGCGATGGGCGACCATCCGTGGGTTCAAATCCCACCTCCTCCGCCATCTATATAGCCCAACTGATTTATTCAGTTGGGCTTTTCGTATTCGCGTGCTACATGCAGGTGCCATTGAGTGACAACCTGAGCGGGGCTCTCCCACCCGTCAGTTCCTTCAATGGTGGCCAACAAGATGCGGACGAGCACGGCCAGGCTGCCCGTCAGTCCGGTGGATGTCTGGCTCGAACGCCGAGCCTGTCTCTTTCACGGTCTCGATGGCCTCTGTTGTCTGAACGCTGTCATTGTCTGGGCCGTTAGATTGCTGCCGCCAGTGACGATAATCCCGCCTCCCGTGCTCTCCTGCCAGCCCATGCCTTCTCACCTTGGCCGCCACCACAGCGCCCGTGATGACACTGGAAGTGAGGGCTGAGAGCCACTCCCTGCAGCCCCCTGCCGGCATTGCCGAGCGCCAGACATCAGGGGGCAACATCATGACGCTCTCCGCTGCGTGGCTCGTCTGGCCCTCCAGGCCTGAATGCGCGCCTGGGTGCCGATGACGAAGACAAAAAAGACCGGCACGAAGAAGATGGCCAGCAGGGTGCCGCTGATCATGCCGCCGAACACGCCGGTGCCGATGGCATGCTGGGTCTCCGCGCTGGCACCGCTGGCAAGCATCAGCGGCACCACACCGAGGGTGAAGGCGAGTGATGTCATCAGGATGGGGCGCAGACGCAGGCGTGCGGCGGTCACCGCAGCGTCAAGCAGCGAGCGCCCTTCGCCATGCAACTGGCGGGCAAACTCCACGATGAGGATGGCGTTCTTGGCCGACAGGCCGATGATGGTGATCATGCCCACCTTGAAGAAGACGTCGTTGGGCATGCCGCGCAGCATCACCGCCGCCACGGCGCCGAGCAGGCCCAGGGGGACCACCAGCATCACGGAGAGCGGAATGGACCAGCTCTCGTAGAGCGCGGCCAGCACCAGGAAGACCACCAGCGCCGACAGCAGCATCAGCAGGGGGGCCTCGGCCGCCGACTGGCGCTCCTGCAGCGACTGTCCCGTCCAGGCCAGGGCGAAGCCTGGCGGCAATTGCGCCACCAGGCGATCCATTTCCGCCATCGCGGCGCCACTGGACACCCCGGGGGCGGCACTCCCGGAGAGACGCACGGCGGGGAAGCCCTCGAAGCGCATCATCTGTTGCGGCGACTGGCGCCAGGTCGGCGTCACCACCTCCCGCAGGGGCACCATGCCGCCGCTGGCATTGCGCACCCGCACGCCGAGTACGTCATCGAGCTGCATGCGCGCCGACGCGTCGGCCTGCAGGATGACCTGCTGCATGTGCCCGCCGTTGGGAAAGTCGTTGATGTAGAGCGATCCCATCGCCGCCGACAGGGTGCTGCTCACGCTGGTGAACGAGAGTCCCATGGCCTCGGCCTTCTGCCGGTTGATCTCGAGGTGAATGCTCTCGCCGGGGGGCAGGCTGTCGGGATAGACATCGCTCACCACTTCGCTTTGGGCCGCCAGTGCCAGCAGTTGCGCCTGGGCGGCCAGCAGCGCGGCCTCCCCCTGGTTGGCCCTGTCTTGCAGGAAGAGCGTGAAACCCGAAGAGGTGCCCAGTTCGTCGATGGCGGGCGGCAGCAGGCTCATCACGGTGCCTTCCTTGCTGTTGGCCATGGCGGCCTGTGCCAGCTCAGCCTCTTCGGCAGCCGTGGCACCATGACGCAGGTCCCACTCTTTGAGCATGGTGAAGGCCATGGCCGCATTGGGGCCGGCGCCGGAGAAGCTGAAGCCTTGCACCACCAGATTGGTGTCGAGCGCCTCGCGAGAGGCCACATGGGCCTCGAACTCCTTGATGACGGCCAGGGTGCGCTCGCTGGTGGCGCCGGTCGGCAGCTGGATGGAGGTCATGAAGTAGCCCTGATCCTCGTCCGGCAGGAAAGAGGAGGGCAACTGGGTGGCGGCGATGGCCAGCACGGCGCAGAGGGCGGCGAAGGTAGCCATCATGCGTCCGCTGCGCCCGACCAGCCGGGTGACCCGAACGTCGTAGCCTGCGGTGAGCCGCTCGACGCCCCGGTTGAAGGCGCCGAAGAAGCCGAGCTTCTCATGGTGACTCGGGCTGACCGGACGCAGCAGGGTGGCGCAGAGCGCTGGCGTCAGGGTCAGGGCGAGGAAGGCGGAAATCAGGATCGACACCGCCATCGACAGGGTGAACTGCTGGTAGATGACCCCCACGGAGCCGCTGCCGAACGCCATGGGGATGAACACCGCCGTGAGCACCAGGGTGATGCCGATCACCGCCCCGGTGATCTCCTTCATGGCCCGCGATGTCGCCTCCCTGGGCGATAGCCCCTGGGTGGCCATCAGGCGCTCGACGTTCTCCACCACCACGATGGCGTCGTCGACGATGATGCCGATGGCCAGCACCATGCCGAACATGGTCAGGGAGTTGATGGAAAAGCCGGCCAGTAGCATCACCGCGAAGGTGCCAAGCAGGGCGATGGGGGCGACGATGGCCGGGATCAGGGTGTAGCGCAGGTTCTGCAGGAAGAGAAACATCACCAGGAACACCAGCACCATGGCTTCCAGCAGGGTGTGGATCACCTTGTCGATGGAGACCTTGACGAAGGGGGCCGAGTCGAACGGGATCGAATAGGCCATGCCCGCCGGCAGGGTGGGGGCAAGCTGGGCAAGACGAGTGCGTACCGCATCGGCGGTGCGCACGGCGTTGGCGCCGGGGGAGAGCTGGATGGCGGCGCTGGTGGCAGCCACCCCGTTCTCGCGGTTGGAAAAGGCGTAGGATTGCGCCCCCAGCTCGACCCGGGCCACGTCACCCAGCACCAGCTTGGCGCCATCGGCACCTGCCCGCAGTACGATGGCGGCGAACGCCTCGGGAGTGGTCAGCTGCCCCTGTACCGTGAGGGGAACCGTCAGTCGCTGGCCAGGCAGGGCGGGTTCGTCGCCGAGGCGCCCCGGTGCAATCTGCACGTTCTGCTGCTCGATGGCCTGCGCCACCTCGCTGATGGTCAACCCGTAGGCGGCGAGCTTGCCCGGATCCACCCAGATGCGCATGGCCTGCTCGGCGCCGAACAGCTGCACTCGCCCCACGCCGTCGATGCGGCGCAGCTCCTGCACGATATTGCGGGCCATGTAGTCGTTCAGCGCGACCTCATCGAAGCGGCCATCCGGTGAAGTCATGCCGACCATCATCAGAAAGCCGGACGAGGCGGACTCCACCTGCAGGCCGGTTTGCCGCACCGCCTGTGGCAAGCGAGGCTCGACCGCCTTGATGCGGTTTTGCACGTCCATCTGGGCCAGCTCCGGATCGGTGCCCGGCTTGAAGGTGGCGGTGATCTGCGCGCTGCCGGAGGCATCTACCGACGACTCGAAGTAGAGCAGGTTCTTCACCCCGGACAGCTCGCGCTCGATAAGGCTCACCACCGCATCGTTCAGGGTCTGCGGCGTGGCGCCCGGATAGGTGGCATAGAGGGTCACCGAAACCGGCGCCACCGAGGGATAGCGGGAGATGGGCAGCTTGGGGATGGCGATGACCCCCGCCAGCACGATGAAGAGGGCGATCACCCAGGCAAACACCGGGCGATGAATGAAAAACTGCGGCATGAAATGTCTCCGATTCAACGGTTACCGGCGTCAGCCTGCTGGCTGACGGCGGGGGATTGCCAGGGATGGGCAATGACTTGCGTCCCCGGGGTCAGGCGGTCGATCCCCTCGATCACCACCCGCTGTCCGGCGTTGAGCCCGGACGCGATGCGGTACTGGCTATTCACCAGTTCAGCGGTGTTGACCGGAACCAGTTGTGCCTGCCCCTGGCCATCCACCACCCACACGCTGGTCTGGCCCGATGTGCGCACCACCGCCTGCTGAGGCACGCTCAGGGCGTTGGCATAGCGGGCACGGGGAATGCGCGCCTGTACGTAGAGGCCGGGCAAGAGCCGCCGCTCCGGGTTGTCCACCAGTACCCGCAGCAGTACGTCACCGGTCCCGGCATCCACCTCGATGCCGGAGAAGAGGATGTGCCCCTGCATGCCGAGCGGCTTGCCGTCGCTGCCGAGGATATCCACCGTCAGTTCCGGTGCCGTCGAGCCAGCCTGCTGGCGCAGGGTGTCGAGCACAGAGGCCGGTTGACGCACATCGACGTAGACCTGATCGATCTGCTGGATCCTGGCCATGGGGGTGGCGTCGGTGGGGGACACCAGGGCCCCTTCACTCACCAGTGCCTGATCGATGCGCCCGGCGATGGGGGCTTCCACGCTGGCAAATTGCAGGTTCAGCTGGTGCCGGGCCAGGGTCGCCCTGGCCTGAGCCACGTCGGCGGCCGCCTGATCACGCTGGGAGACCGCATCGTCATAGGTCTGGCGGCTGATGGCCTCGGTGCGCAGCAGTGGCACCAGACGGTCAATCTGGATACGGGCGCGGGCCAGCACGGCCTCCGCGCGCTGCAATGCGGCGGCGGCGCTGTCGACATCCGCCTTGAAGGGGGCCGGATTTATCTGGAACAGCACGGTGCCTGCGCCGATTTCGGCGCCCTGCTCGAACAGGCGGCGCTGCACGATGCCGCTAATCTGGGCCCGAATTTCGGCGCTTCGCACCGCGGCCACCCGGGCGGGCAGATCCTCGCTGATGACCAGGTCCTGACCTGCCAGCGTCATCACCGACACCTGAGGACGGGTCGGCGCATCTTGCGCTTGCGACGCCCCATCGCAACCTGCCAATCCGAATACGGCAATGACGGCGAGCAGGGTGCCCGCATACCGCTGTTTGACAAACATCATACTCACCTCGTTAAACCGTCTCCCGGGCATGGTGCTGCCGCGAGAGCACATCGAACGGGTATTATGGAGAGGGGCTATTGCGAATGATTCGAGGCTTTGTGGAGAATCCATGGAGGCGGTGATAAAGTTCAAGCCCACCATTTTCGAGTCCGACCATGTCGTATCTTCCTGCTTCCGCCAACCCGGCGGCCCAGTCACTGGTACTGATTGCAGAGGATGAAGCCGAGATAGCCGACATCCTCGCCGCTTACCTGCAACGCCACGGATTGCGCACCCTGCATGCCGTCGATGGCCGCGAAGCCCTGGCCATGCACCAGACATGCAAACCCGATCTCCTGTTGCTGGATGTGCAGATGCCGCAGCTCGATGGCTGGCAGGTGCTCAGCGAGATCCGGGCCCGTGGCGACACGCCGGTGATCATGCTGACCGCCCTGGATCAGGACCTCGACAAGCTGATGGGGCTGCGCATGGGGGCGGATGACTATGTGGTCAAACCCTTCAACCCGGCCGAAGTGGTGGCCCGGGTACAGGCGGTGCTCAGACGCAGCCAGGCTGCGAAGCAGACCATGGCCCGGGTGCTGCGGGTCGGCCCCTTCCAGATCGATCTGGAGAGCCACGAGGCCAGCATTTGCCGCGATGAGGGGCAGCAGGTGCTGGATCTGACCCTTACCGAGTTCAAGTTGCTCGCCTCTCTGATGCGGGCACCCAAGCGGGTGTTCAGCCGCGCCGAACTGCTGACCCACTGCCTGCCGGAGGGGGATACCCAGGAGCGCACGGTGGACAGCCACATCAGCAAGCTGCGCAAGAAGCTGGAGGCACAGGGCATCCAGGGGGTGCCCGCCAGTGTCTGGGGCGTCGGCTATCGCTTCGGGGGTGATGCGTGACATCGGCACCCGGCCTGCGCAGGCAAATCATCCGCTCCCTGGGGCTGATGGCGCTCGGCATCATCTGCCTCGCGGTGATCGGCACCTATGTGTTCTACGCCATTGCCGTGACCTATGTGCCTGGCAGCATCTCTGAGAGCTGGATGCCCTCCAGGGTCGAGATGATCTGGATTGGCTCGACCATTCTCATTGCATTGGGGATGGCGCTGTACGTGGCGGTGCGCCTCTCTCGCCGCATCCTGACTCCGCTCAATTCGGTGGCGAACAGCCTGCGCGAGGTGGCAGAGGGCAAACTCGATGCGCGCGTGCCGCTGGATGAACAGGCGATCGGGGAGACGGCGCAACTGGTGCGGGACTTCAACACCATGGCCGAACGGCTGCAGAGCATGACCCGTGAGCGGGAGTTCTGGAATGCCGCCATCGCCCACGAATTGCGCACCCCGGTGACCATCTTGCGTGGCCGCTTGCAGGGGCTGGCCGAAGGGGTATTTCCGCCAGAACGTGCGCTCTTTGAAGGTTTGTTGCGCCAGGTGGAGGGATTGACCCACCTGATCGAAGACTTGCGGGTACTCAGTCTCAACGACAGCGGCCACCTGGAGCTGCAACGAGAGGCGATCAGGCTGGCCGACGAGCTTGCCGTGGTGCTTGAGGCGTTTGCCACCCCCCTGGCCGCGAGCGGTTTCACTATCAAGCGGGAGCTCGATGCCGAACTCTGGGTCTGTTGCGATGCTCTTCGCATCCGTCAGGCCCTGATGGCGCTGCTGGAAAATGCCCAGAAGCATGGGGTGCCGGGCATGCTGACAGTGCGCCTGCATCGTTCGGGCACCCAGTGCATCCTGAGCGTGGAAGACGAAGGGCCCGGCATCAGCGAGGAGGTCGCCGCCCATATCTTCGAGGCGTTTCGCCGGGGGGATCCGTCACGCTCACGCAAGAGTGGCGGTAGCGGGCTCGGGCTGGCCGTGGTCAAGGCCATTGCCGAGGCTCACGGCGGCAGTGCGGTCTGCCAATCCGGCGGGCGGGGCGGCACCCTGTTCCTGCTTTCCTGGCCCCTCTTGCACCCTGACGGCAGGTCATGACCCCGCATTGCTGCATCGGTTGAGGATGGGAGCGCCGAGGCGCGTGTGTTGACTGTGATCCAACAGCCCAAAAAAGCCCATCTCATGGGGAGAGACGGGCTTTTTTTATGGCTTGCAGGCAGCGCCCTCATGGGGCGCACCGGGATCAATGCTCGGCCAGCAGGGGCTCTCCCTCCTGGCATTTGTCGTGGATGGCAAAGCGATCGACCAGGGTGGCACTGGCGTCGTTCAGGCCGATGACCGCCACCTCTTTCCCCTCACGGCGGAACTTGATGACCACCTTGTCGAGGGCCGTGATGGCGGTGATGTCCCAGAAGTGGGCGTGCGTCAGGTCGATGACCACCTTCTCCACTTCCTCCCTGAAATCGAAACCGGCCAGGAACTGCTCGGCGCTGGCAAAGAAGACCTGGCCCCGCACCAGATAGGTACGCACGGCGCCGCTGCGCTCGCTGTCGCTCTTGACCAGCATGACGCGGGCAACCTTGTGGGCGAAGAAGAGAGAGGCGAGCAGCACCCCCACGAAGACCCCGAGTGCCAGGTTGTGGGTCGCGACCACCACGGCGACGGTGGTCACCATCACCAGGTTGGTGGAGAGGGGGTGGCTCTTCAGGTTGCATACCGACTCCCAGGAAAACGTGCCGATGGAGACCATGATCATCACGGCCACCAGGGCTGCCATGGGGATCTGACGGATCCACTCATCCATGAAGACCACCATCAGGATGAGCAGGGTCCCCGCCACGAAGGTGGAGAGGCGGCCGCGGCCACCGGATTTGATGTTGATGACGGACTGGCCAATCATGGCGCACCCCGCCATGCCTCCCAGCAGACCGGCGCCGATGTTGGCGATCCCCTGACCCTTGCACTCGCGGTTGCGATCGCTTGGGGTGTCGGTCATCTCGTCGACGATGGCTGCCGTCATCATGGACTCGAGCAGTCCCACCACCGCCAGCCCCGCTGAATAGGGGAAGATGATGGCCAGGGTCTCCAGATTGAGGGGCACGTCGGGCCAGAGGAAGACCGGCAGGGTATCGGGCAGCTCGCCCATGTCGCCCACGGTACGGATGTCGATGCCCAGGGTGATGGCCACCGCCGTCAGGATGACGATGCACAGCAGGGGGGAGGGGAGCAGTTTGCCCACCACGGGAACGAGCGGGAACAGATAGATGATGCCAAGCCCGGCCGCGGTCATGGCGTAGACCTGCCAGGTGACGTTGGTGAGCTCGGGCAGCTGGGCCATGAAGATAAGGATGGCCAGGGCGTTGACGAAGCCGGTCACCACGGAGCGGGAGACGAATCGCATCAGGCTGCCGAGCCTGAGGTAGCCCGCCGCTATCTGGAAGAGGCCGGTGAGCAGGGTGGCTGCCAGCAGATACTGCAGGCCATGTTCCTTGACCAGGGTCACCATCAGGAGTGCCATGGCGCCGGTGGCGGCGGAAATCATGCCGGGACGACCGCCGACGAAGGCGATGACCACGGCGATGCAGAAGGAGGCATAGAGGCCGACCTTGGGGTCGACGCCCGCAATGATGGAGAAGGCGATGGCCTCCGGGATCAGCGCCAGGGCGACGACGATGCCCGACAGCAGATCGCCCCGTATGTTGGAGAACCACTCTTGTCTTGCACGTTCCAGCATGGGGATTTTCTCGCTCGTTGAGGATCCATGGCCACAGGCCCGCAAATCAGGGGAAATGGCGGGGATCACAGGGTTGGATTGGCTGTTGATGGCCGGGTAAACCGGCCGGTCGGCATAACCGGAGTCAGGCGGCAGAGGCCGCACAGGGCAGGGTCAGGGCGGCGTGACGGCCACCCCAGAGCACATAACAGGCATAAGGGGCACATGTTAACAGTCGGTGCCAGGCCGGGGAAGCCCGGATTGTTTTATCTAGCACAAGAGCAGCCAACATAGACCAAACAAGGGGGCTCTGCCGCTTTCATAGGAGTGCCCGATGTGGTTATGGCGATAGCGAAGGGGGCAACACCATGGGACTGGCCACCGTACGGGCGGCCTCGTCACCTCGCAGTACCCGTACTATCTCGAGAGCGAACTCGATGGCGGTGCCTGGGCCCTGGCTGGTGATCAGGCGATGGGCTTCATCGGTCACTACCCTTGCCGTGCTCAATTGTGTCGCGGGCAGACGGGCCTGAAAGCCCGGGTGGCAGGTGATGCTCGCATCTCCCAGCAAGCCGTGATGGTGCAGTACCACGGCGGGTGCGGCACAGATGGCGGCGCGCCAGCGGCCGAGGCCTGCCTGCTCCCGTAGCAGGTCGATGGCGAGGGGGGTGTCGCGGATCACTTCGCTGCCGGGCAGACCGCCCGGTACGACCATGGCATCGAAGTCACGGGTAGTCAGCTCGTCGAGATGGCAATCCGCCACCAGTTGCACCCCGCGAGAGGCGCGGATCTGGCGCGCTCCGGTGGGGCAACAGGAGGCCAGCACCACATCGATGCCACCCCGAACCAGGGTATCGACGATGGCAACCGTCTCTATCTCTTCCGACCCGGGGGCCACCAATACCAGTACGCTCATCTAGCACTCCTTGCTTGCCAGCTGCTCTGCTCAGCGCTTCTCTTTGACGGCCTGATAGAGGCCCTGATTGACCGGCACCGCGATACCGTGAAGGGCGGCCTTGTTCAGCAGGAAGCCGGTGATGGCCTCGATCTCGGTCTCGCGGCCCTGTTCCATGTCTTGATACATGGAAGAGTAATTGTCGGCGGTGAGCTCCACCACCATCATGACACGGCGCAACAGCTCTTCGCTGCCGGTAGACTGACCTTCGGCCCGCATGACGTCAGCCACTTCCACACAGATTTGCTGCAGGGCATCGGCAAAACGCGGACCGGCCAATTCGCCGTTCTTGAGCTTGTAGAGCGCGGTGAGGGGATTGATGGCGCAGTTGACGGCGAGTTTCTGCCACTGGCGTGTCAGGATCTGCTCATCCCAGCCGGCCTGACCCAGGGCGCTGGCCAGCTCGTCGGCGAGGTGGGCATGGGCACGGGCCGCTTCGTTGATTGGGCCCAGCCAGGTCTCCCCCTTGCCGGTGTGGCGGAACACGAAGTGGCCGCTCTGCATGGCGCCATGGCTGGTGACGCCGGCGATCACCGGATTGTCGGGGAAGAGTGCGACCACCTGATCGGCGATCCCCATGCCGTTGTGCAGCAGCACGATAGGCACTCCTGCCGCCAGTTGCCCGATCAGGGGAGTGAGGGCCGATATCACCTGCCCCGCCTTGGTCATCACCAGCAGGCGTTTGATGCTGCCCGGCTTGTCGATGAAGGCGCGTTCGATGGCCAAGAGCTGGGTATGCCCCTCAAGGGAGGTAAAGTCGACGCCGGGGTGCAAGGTAGCACGATGGCGCTCGCGCAGCAGGAGGCGGGTTGCTTGGCCGCTTTGGGTCAACAGGGAGGCGAAGACGCCACCCAGGGCGCCGCAGCCCAGCAAGGTCCACTCGGGAGAGACAGGGTGACGGCGTGTTTTCAGGTTGTTGTCGCGTAATCCGCTTGGCATGAAGAGGCTCGATCATGGGAAGGGCTGCCATCCTGTCAACCGCCAACCCGGGATAAGGGAAGATGTCGCTTGGTGAATACCTGGAACCGGTGCATGAGCTGGTTGCCGGGTCGTGCTCAAGGTTCATGCGCAGCCAGGTAGCCTCATGTATGCATGACCATACGGGTTCCTGGGCTGCACTTCACCGAGTGTCGGACCTCTCGCGACCGCTCCTGAACGGGTTCTAACGGGTCTCACCATTCCTGTGCGCAGGGGATTCTAGCAGAGCAATCCCATCGAAATCAGCAAATTTGCCCGTTTTCTGGTAGATTTGCCCACCTGTCAGCACAACCTGAAGTACAGCATGAGGAGCCCGGCTATGCCGTCATTCGATATTGTCTCTGAAGTCAAAATGAACGAGGTGTTGAACGCCGTTGATAACGCCAACCGTGAACTGGCGACCCGTTTCGATTTTCGTGGTGTGGAAGCCAGCTTCGAATTGAACAAGGAAGAAGTGAAGCTGGAAGCCGACGCCGATTTCCAGCTCAAGCAGATGGTCGAGATCCTGCGTGGCGCCCTGCTCAAGCGCCAGATCGAGAACAGTTCCATGGACGTGGGTGACAGCGTCCACTCCGGCAAGCGTTTCCACCTGACCGTGAAGTTCAAGCAGGGGATCGACAAGGAAGTGGCCAAGAAGCTGGTGAAGCTCATCAAGGATTCCAAGATCAAGGTGCAGGCCGCCATCCAGGGCGACGAGGTGCGGGTCACCGGCAAGAAGCGCGACGATCTGCAAGAGACCATGGCTCTGGTGCGTGGCGCCGAACTGGGCCAGCCGATGCAGTTCCAGAACTTCCGCGATTGATGGCGAACGGGGAGGGCGCGGCTCTCCCCCCACTGCCAGCATGAGGGCATAAAAAAACCGGAGCAGCTGCTCCGGTTTTTTGTGTCCGTGTGACGAGTTCGATTAGAACTTGTAGGTGACGGAGAAGTAGTGGCCGAAACCAGTGGTCTTCAGACCGTAGGAACCGTTCTGGATGCCGTAGATGTCGTTGAAGTACTTCAGACCGTAACCGACGGCGTAGCGGTCGGAGTGCCAGTACAGGCCGTTGAACATGGCGGTACCGTCGGTGGAAGTGTCCTTGGCATCAAACAGGTGATCCAGGTAACCCTGATAGGCTACGAAGCTGCCGTTGGAGAAGGTGTAGAAAGGCTTGAACCAGTTCATGGAGAACTGATAGCCGTTCCAGCCCTGCTCGCCACCGCCTTCATTGACGTGACGGGCATACAGGTTCATGCCCATTTTGCCGAACCAAGGCACCATGACGTCTGCACCCAAACCGGTCATGGCTTCAAACAGACCATCCGGACCACCTACGTTGATCAGGTTGGCGATGTAGACTTCCTGCACCGGGCCGAAGGAGAGATCTTTGCCGGTCATGGCATCGATGGAGATGCGCGGTGCAAATTTGATGAACAGGTTGTCCTGGTTGTGCTTGTCGTCGTGACGGTTCTGGAAGATGTCGAATACGTCGACGTAACCGTACAGATCGAAGATACCGGAACGGCCACCAAACTCCATTTCGAAGTAGGTATCGTTGTAACCACCTTCGGACTCAGCGTAGGGCAGCTGGTCGATGGTGTGCATCACGTTGAACTGGAACCACTTGTAGTCGTTCTTGTGGATGTCGCCGCTGTAGTCGGCAGCGAAGGCCGGAGTGGCGGCAGGGCCGACGCATGATCATTCTTTGCGCTAGTTGATCAAGTATCGATCAGTTGAGCGGCGCCAAGTACGATTTT
>NZ_JAPDBZ010000044.1:0-28950 GCF_027705505.1 Aeromonas sp. QDB56 | reverse complement strand
GATCTCGCACCTCGATAACTGTACGTAAGATCAGTATAGTTCGTGGTAACTGACTGCTAATCATGGGTAATCAGGTTTTCGTTTATAGCCCCGCCATTTCTTAATCCATATCAACTCTTTGGCAGAGCGGGTCTGCCATACCTTGACCTTCTCCTGTTGGTAAGGTTTACATTCCTCATATTCGTCACAGGAAAGATGCACCATGTTGTCATCGAGATTGCCCACAGAACTCATCGCCCGGCTATTGCTGGCGTTGTTGCTCGTCTGCAATCTCACCCTCTGCATCGGCTGGCATGGTGCGGCCACCTCCCTTACAAGCCACTCACCCGACACCACCCTGACCCCGATGGCACAGCCCCATCCCCTGTCTCATGGGTTGCACGGGAGCGAGTCGGTACAGCACGCCGCCATGAACCATGACCAGGTCGGCACAGCTCCCCTCTCCTGCCATTCGGGCACAGTGAATGCGGAGTCCCTGTCGGGGGATGAGTGTCAGATGCAGAGCGGCTTCTCCGGTGCCGCCAATGCGCCTCCCCTGTTCGGCCTGCTGCTGTCATTGCTGCTGCTTCCGCTGTTGTTGCTGCCCCCTTCGTGGCATGTCGGTCCCCTGCTGGACAACTGGCTGCGGGATCCCTTCCTGCGCCTGCGTGGTACCCATCCGCCCTCCTGGCCCAGACGGCATCTGATGCTGTCTGTGCTGCGCCATTAGAAACCACTTCTCCCGATAGCCCGTGCGATGGTACTGCCATCGCCATGCCGTGCACCGGCCGCTCCGTCGGCGGTGCCCCGATTGTCGGCCAATCCTGTCCACCGCGAGCCGAGCGCCACGTGCCTGTTGCACCGCATCCGCTCACGGCCGGACGGCCCGATACGAGAGAAGAAGTACCATGTCATCACCCAAGACGTTCGCACCCTCGTGCGCCCGGCCCTCCCGCCCGCTGTGTGCCGGAGGCCTGTCATGAACAAGACCCTGTTAATGGCCGCGTTGCTGCTCGCCCTCGGCGCCGGTGGCGGCTACTGGGCCGCCAGCCACCTGCCTGGCGATGGCGCCAGCGCCGAGAAGACGCCTCTCTACTGGGTCAACCCCATGGATCCCCGCGACAAGCGCGACGGCCCCGCCAAGGACAACATGGGGATGGACTTCATTCCCGTCTATGAGGAGCAGAAGAGCGGCTCGCCGGGCACCGTCACCATCAGCCCCGAGATCCAGCAGAACCTGGGGGTGCGCCTCGCCAAGGTGGAACGATTGCCCATCCACCAGCAGATCGAGACGGTGGGCTACGTCGGCTATGACGAAGACCGGCTGGAGGCGGTCAACGCCCGCATGGCGGGCTGGATCCGCACCCTCGCCATCAAGAGCGAGGGGCAGCAGGTCAGCAAGGGAAGCCTGATTTACGAGCTCTACGCCCCGGATCTGGTCAACGCCCAGCACGAGTACCTGCTCGCCCTCAACACCGCCAACCCGCTGCTGCTGCGCGCCGCCGAGGGCAAGCTCAAGTCCCTGCAGGTACCGGCGGATCAGATAGCGGCCCTCAAGCGCAGTCGCCAGGTGCAGGAGACGGTGCGCATCTATGCCCCGAGCAGCGGTTATGTCTCCGAGCTGAAAGTGCGCGAAGGCCAGTACGTGGAGCCCGCCGCGGCGCTCTTCAACATCAGCACCCTCAAGCAGGTGTGGGTCAGTGCCGAGGTGTTCGAGCGTCAGGCGGCGCAGCTGAAGGTGGGCGATCCGGTCACCATGACCCTGGATTACGCCCCCGGCCGCAACTGGCAGGGCCAGGTCGATTACCTCTACCCGACCCTGGATGCCGCCACCCGCACCCTCAAGGTACGGCTGCGCTTTGCCAACCCGGACGAGTTCCTGAAACCCAACATGTTCGCCAAAGTAAACATTCGTACTGGTCAGGGAGAGCCCCGGCTGGTGGTGCCAAGCGAGGCGGTGATCCGCACCGGCAGCCAGGACAGGCTGGTGCTGGCGCTGGGAGATGGCAGCTTCAAGTCGGTGGCCGTTACCCTGGGCCCCCAGTTTGGCGACAAGGTGGCCATCCAGGAGGGGGTTGAAGCGGGGGACAGTATCGTCAGCTCGGCCCAGTTCCTGCTCGATTCCGAATCGGCCATCACTTCGGACTTCCAGCGCATGACGGCGGTGCGCCCCGCCCAGGTGTGGACTCAGGGCGAGGTTGAAAGCATCGATCTCGCCAACCGCACCCTGATGGTCTCCCACCAGCCCATCCCCGAGTGGCAGTGGCCCGCCATGGAGATGGAGTTCACCGTGGCGGACGGGGTCGACATGAGCAAGCTGACCGAGGGTCAGACCCTGCATCTGCAAGTGATGCAGGAGGGAGATGAGTACCGCATCACCACCATCCATCAGGAGAGTGCTCCGGCCAGCGCTGATGCGCCGGCAAAGGATGAGATGGAAGGGATGGATCATAGCCAGATGGAGAAGAAGTCATGATCCCCTCCATCATTCGCGGCTTTGCCAACAACCGCTCTTCACTCTCTGCGCCCAATGAGAAAGGAGTCCAATCATGATTCCTGCCATCATTCGCTGGTCCGTGGGCAACCGCTTTCTGGTGCTGCTGCTGACCGTCATGCTTACCGCCTGGGGGCTCTGGTCGGTCAAGCAGACCCCGGTGGACGCCCTGCCGGATCTCTCCGACGTGCAGGTGATCATCAAGACGGCCTACCCGGGCCAGGCGCCCCAGGTGGTGGAGGATCAGGTGACCTACCCGCTCACCACCGCCATGCTGGCGGTGCCGGGGGCCACCACGGTGCGTGGCTACTCCTTCTTCGGCGACTCCTTCGTCTATGTGCTGTTTGACGACGACACCGACCTCTACTGGGCCCGTGCCCGGGTGCTGGAGTATTTGAGCCAGGTTGCGCCCAACCTGCCCGCCTCCGCCCGCCCCCAGCTCGGCCCCGATGCTACCGGGGTGGGCTGGGTCTACCAGTACGCGCTGGTGGACAGAACCGGCAAGCACGACTTGAGCGAGCTCACGTCGCTGCAGAACTGGTTGCTCAAGTTCGAGCTGCAGACGGTGGACGGCGTCTCCGAGGTCGCCACCGTGGGCGGCATGGTGCGCCAATATCAGGTGCGGGTCGACCCGGACAAGCTGCGTGCCTACGGCATCCCGCTCTCCCTCATCGAGACCGCCATCCAGCAGGGCAACCAGGAGACCGGTGCCTCCGTCATCGAGATGGCGGAAGCGGAGTACATGGTGCGCTCGAACGGGTACCTCAAGAGCGTGGAGGATCTGAAGCAGATCCCGCTCGGTACCAATGTACGCGGCGCCCCGCTGCTGCTGGGTGACGTGGCGGATGTGGTCACCGGCCCCCAGAGTCGACGCGGCGTCGCCGAGCTTAACGGCGAGGGGGAAGTGGTCGGTGGCATCATCGTCATGCGTTTCGGCGAGAACGCCCAGCACACCATAGACGGGGTCAAGAAACGGCTCGCAGAGCTCAAGAACAGCCTGCCGGAAGGGGTGGAGATCGTCACCGTGTATGACCGCTCGGATCTTATCCAGCGCGCCATCGACAACCTCTCCGGCAAGCTAGTGGAGGAGTTCGCCGTGGTGGTGCTGGTCTGCCTCGCCTTCCTGTTTCACCTGCGCTCATCCCTGGTGGTAGTCATCTCCTTGCCCATCGCCATCCTGACCGCCTTCATCGTGATGCACCTGCAGGGGATCAACGCCAACATCATGTCGCTGGGGGGCATCGCCATCGCCATCGGCGCCATGGTGGACGGTGCCATCGTGATGATCGAGAACGTCCACAAACACATGGAGCGGGAGGCGCTCACCGACAAGAACCGCTGGCGCATCATCACCGAGGCGAGCATAGAGGTGGGGCCCGCCATCTTCTTCTCCCTGCTGATCATCACCATCAGCTTCCTGCCGGTGTTCGCGCTGGAGGCACAGGAGGGGCGGATGTTCCACCCCCTCGCCTACACCAAGACCTACGCCATGGCCGCCGCGGCCGGGCTCGCCATCACGCTGGTGCCGGTGATCATGGGCTACTTCATCCGTGGCAAGGTGCTGGCGGAGCAGGCCAACCCCCTCAACCGCTGGCTGAGCCAGGGCTATGTGCCGCTGCTCAAAGCCGTGCTGGCTCGTCCGAAAACCACTCTGGCCATCGCCGCCGTGGTGACGGTGGCGGGTTTCTGGCCGCTCAAGTACCTGGGTTCCGAGTTCATTCCGCCGCTCGATGAGGGGGACATCATGTATATGCCCACCACCGCGGCCAATATCTCGGTGGGCAAGGTGCGGGAGATTTTGCAGCAGACCGACAAGCTCATTCGCACCGTGCCCGAGGTGCAGAACGTGTTCGGCAAGGCGGGGCGCGCCGAATCGGCCACCGACCCCGCCGATCTGGTGATGATGGAGACCAGCATCCAGCTCAAGCCACGCGACCAATGGCGCCCCGGCATGACCCCGGAGAAGCTCAAGGAGGAGCTTGACTCACTCATCCGCTTCCCCGGTCTCACCAACGCCTGGGTGCCCCCCATCAAGACCCGCATCGACATGCTGGCCACCGGCATCAAGACCCCGGTCGGCATCAAGATAGCGGGGCCCGATCTCAAGGTGATCCAGCAGCTCGGCCAGCAGCTGGAACAGATCGTCGGCAAGGTGGAGGGCGCCTCATCGGTCTACGCCGAGCGGGTGGCCGGTGGCCGCTACGTGAAGGTGGACATCGACCGGCTGAAAGCGGCCCGTTACGGCCTCAATATCGCCGACGTGCAGGCGGTGCTCGCCACCGCGGTGGGCGGCATGGAAGTGGGCCAGACCATCGAGGGGCGCGAGCGTTACCCCATCAACCTGCGCTATCCCCAGAGCTATCGCGATTCGGTGGCGAGCCTCGAGCTGCTGCCGGTGGTCACTCCGAGTGGCGCTCGTATCGCCCTGGCGGACGTGGCGCGGGTCTATATCAGCGACGAAGCCCCCATGCTGCGCAGTGAAAACGCGCGCCTCAACGGCTGGGTCTACGTCGACATTCGTGGCCGCGACATCGGCTCTTTTGTGGCAGAGGCCAAGGCCGAGGTGGACAAGCAGCTGGTGCTGCCAGCGGGCTACGCCCTCACCTGGTCTGGCCAATACGAGTACATGGAGCGGGCCAAGGCCCGCCTCGCCTACGTAGTGCCATTAACCGTCGCCATTATCGTGCTGCTGCTCTATCTGGCGTTTCGCCGCTTCCAGGAGGTGTTGCTCATTCTCACCACCTTGCCGCTGGCGGTGGTGGGGGGGATCTGGACCCTCTGGCTGCTGGACTTCAACCTCTCGGTGGCGGTCGGGGTGGGCTTTATCGCCCTGGCGGGGGTGGCGGTGGAGACCGGCGTCCTGATGCTGGTCTACCTCAACCACGCCTGGGATGACCTCGTGGCCAGCGGCAAGCCGGACCAGGCGGGCCTGCACCGGGCGGTGATCCACGGCGCCGCCCTGCGCCTGCGCCCCAAGATGATGACGGTGGTGACCATTATCGCTGGCCTGTTGCCCATCATGTGGAGCCAAGGCACCGGCTCCGAGGTGATGCAGCGCATCGCCGCCCCCATGATTGGCGGCATGGTGAGCGCCTTAGGTCTGACCCTCTTGGTGCTGCCCGCCGCCTATTACCTGTGGCGCAGCAGCAACCTGCCTGCTTATCAACAATCCGAATGACCCGATTTCCCAACCCTTTTCGACTGAACGATTGAAGGAAAACACCATGAACTACAAGACGCTGACCCTGACATTGCTGCTGGGCCTTGCCACCCACACCAGCCTGCAAGCCGAGGAGATGATGAACCATGCCGGCCACGACATGGGCCAGATGAGCCAGATGGAAGGCATGAACGAGATGGGCGAGATGGCGATGACCCAGGGGGTCATAAGCCGCATCAACGCGGCCAACGGCAAGGTCGGCATCAAGCACGAGGCGATCGACAACCTCAAGATGCCAGCGATGACCATGGTCTTTCGGGTGGCCGATCCGGCTCTGCTCCAGGATCTGAAAGTGGGGGATGCGGTGCGCTTTCACGCCGAGAACCCAGCCGGCAAGCTCACCGTGACAGCCATCCAGAAACAGTAAACAGACTGATTTCAATAAAAGACGGCGGGATCATCCCGCCGTCTTTATTTAGGCGCTGTCCCAGTTATGTGTTGAAAGGCTAACCTTGAAGTAGGTCATCACCCTGAGGGCCTCCATCATGGATACCCAAGCCTTTCAACATCTACTCTCTCTTCCCACTGCTCACCTTGCGCCAGCGTCGTCTCGCGCAACATGAACTCGCCGCCCCTCACCCCATCACCTCGTTAGCCACCCAACTCCCCCCTTGCCAATGTTGCCCTCACTGCCAGGCCGAGGCCGCGCAGTTGGCTCCCTGGGGCTGGAGTCGAGGACTGCGTCGCTATCGCTGCAAGCAGTGTCTGCGCACCAGTTCCGTTCTCACCAAGACGCCGCTGGCCCGACTTCGCAAGGCACAGTGCTGGGAAGACTATGCCCAGGCCCTCATCGACGGGCTGACCGTCCGACAGGCTGCCGTCCGCTGCGGAGTCTGTAAAAACACCGCCTTTTTGTGGCGTCACCGCTCCCTGAAAGCCATGGCGAGCCACCAGGCGGTACGGGAAGAGGGTATCGTCGAGGTCGATGAGACCTTCTTCCTGGAGTCGTTTAAAGGGCAACGTGGTTTGCCCCGCCCGGCCCGCCATCGTGGGGGCAAAGGCCGTACCCGAGGCACAGGGTCGGATTACATCCCGGTGATGGTGGTTCAGGACCGGGCTGGCCACCATGCGGATTTTCAGTTGGAGAAAATGAATGCCGAGACGGTGATAGCGGTTTTGGCACCCCTTGTCTCGCCAGATGCGGTGTTGTGTAGCGATGGCGCCGGGGTGTATGCCAGTTTCAGCAAAGCGCAGGGAGTGACCCATCAGGTCGTGCGTAATCGTCAAGGCGAGCGCGTGGTTGGCGCCTACCACATCCAGCATGTGAACGGGTACCACAGGCGGTTGAAAGAGTGGATGGAGCGGTTCCATGGGTGGGTAGCGACCCACTATCTGAGGAATTATCTGGGTTGGCGAAGGATGCTGGAGCGCTATGGACGGGAAGTGACTATCCCACATTGCTTGCAGGAGGCGCTGGGGCGCCCCATGCAACACGTAATTGGGACATAGCCTTTATTTATGACATCACAACATGTGGCTATTTCAGCCACGAATATGCGCGATAAAGGCGTCGATCTGTTCGCGGCCGCAGGCGGGGTTCATGAAGACCGCCTTCTCGCCGGCGATGTAGGAATACTTGCCTCGCTCGTCGTATTCCGAGTGTGCCACCGCCTCCACCCAGTTGGTGTAGAGCCCTACCTTGCCACGTCCCTTGAACAGGCTGCGGTGGTAGTCGGTGTTGCGCTGCAGGCGCGCCTTGTAGGCGGGATCGCTGGAGCGGGCCAGCTCGAAGGCGAACTCGGCCTCGGGGTCCTGTACCCACTCTGAGTTGTAGATCTTGAAGCCGACACTGGGCCCCTGGTTCTCCTGGGCCACCAGCTTGACGTTGCCGAGCTGGCTTAACCGGAAGCGGAAGTAGTTGGCGTTTTGCAGGCAGTGGGCAAGCACGGTGCGATACCCCTCCACCCCCAGGTAGTTGAGGGCCGCATAGGCACCGAACAGGTCGCTCGCCCCGCGGGAGCACTCGATGGTGGATTGCAGGTGGGTCTGACCCTGGATGTCCCGCTCGAAGTAGGAGAAGTGCTCCGGATCGTTCTCCATCGCCTTGAGATCGTCCTGCTCTTTTATCATCACCAAGCTGGAGGTGTAGGGCACATAGCCCCACTTCTGGAAGTCCACGGTGAAGGAGTCGGCGTATCTGAGCTCGGCGAAGCGGCTCACGTTGCGCTCGATCCCCGCCAGGGTGGCGGCGTTGATGGCGAGCGGGTTGGCGGCAAAGTCGTAGTCCAGGAAGAAGATCATCGACCAGCCGATGGCGGCGTCGACGTGGATGTGGGGCCTGACCGCCACCTCGAACCGCTCGCAGAGGCGATCCCGCAGCTCGACCACGGGTTTGACCCTATCCACCCCGAAGGTGTCGGTGGTGCCCATGGTGAGCATGATGGTGGGCACCACGTGATGAAGGGCGAAGCAGGCGGTCAGGGTACGCTCGAGGTGGTCGAGATCGATGTCGTTGTTCTCGCCCACCTGGATGCGGATGGTCTTGTTCTCGATGTCCACCCCGAGCAGGGAGAGGTTGGTGATGTTGGAGTAGTGGCCGCCCTGGGAGTTGATGATGCGTTGACATCCTCCCCGCCCTAAAGGACGGGGATTCCTACTGCGGTTAGGCGATTACGCCTAATTCGCTTCGGTGGGTTCCTGCTGCTGGCGGCCTTATTGCACCACTCACTTCACAGGCTAACTGGGCGTGTCCCGCCCTTAACACATTGATCGCGCCGACCAGATCGGCGTTTTCTTTAAAACCACACTCCACACATTCGAACGTAGCTTGTGTTTGACGATTATCAGCCGAGATATGCCCGCAACATGGGCACGTTCGGCTGGTGTTCTTCGGCGGCACCGCGATCAAATGCCCGCCATTCCAAGCCAGCTTGTAGTCGAGCTGACGCCGAAACTCGCCCCAGCCTTGATCTAAAATAGCCTTATTCAGGCCCGACTTGGCTCGCACGTTGCGCCCAGGCGTGTCAGTTGTGCCCGCCGCTGACTTGGACATATTTCGCACCTGCAAATCTTCAACACAGACCAGCGCGTGGTTTTTGCTGATGGCGGTCGAGATCTTATGCAAGTAGTCGCGGCGGGCACTGCCGATATGAGTCTGGATGCGCTGAATACGGGCTTTCGCTTTCTTCCAATTGCGGCTGAATCTGACTTTGCGGCTCATCGCCTGCTGCGCTTTGCGCAAGGCTTTTTCGTGAGCCTTGAAACTATTGAGTGGGTCTTTGTGGCTGCCATCTGACAGGGTGACAAAGCGTTTAATCCCCATATCGAGGCCAACAGCTGTGCCTTGATGAACGGGCACATCAACCTCTCGCTCGGTCTGGATAGCGGCATACCACTTACCGCTTGATTGGCTCACGGTAATGTTCTTGATCACCCCGAGCGCATCCCGACTGTTGCGGTAGCGTAGCCAACCCAACTTAGGCAGGAACAGACGGCTATTGGCCTGATCGAGCTTGAAACCTTGCGGATAGCGGAAGCTGTCGGATAAACCCTTCTTTTTGAAGCGAGGGAAATCGGCGCGTTTGGCGAAGAAGTTAGTGTAGGCTCGCTCCAGATCTTTTAGCGTTTGCTGCAAGGGTTGGGATGGCGTTTCGGCAAGCCAAGCGGTTGAGTCTTCCGACTTCCATTGGGTGAGCTGTTTACACAGCTCCGCATAGCCAAGCTTTTTCTCGCCCTGTTCAAAGCGCTCCTGCTGCAACGCCAGCGCCTTGTTGAACACGAAACGGCATGAACCAGCGAAGCGGCGCATTCGCAGCTGTTGCTGGCCGTCTGGCCGAAGTTCATATTTGAAGGCTTGAAGTCGTTGCATGGCTATAATATACTTTGGTCTATGAGCAAAATCAATGACATTAGAACTGGCAGATACTGCGTTTTCTCTATGCATGTTCATTTGGTCTTTGTGACGAAATATCGCAGAAGAGTATTCGACAACGCCGCCATCGACCGCCTTAGAGAGCTGTTCTCCAAGATCTGCGCTGACTTTGAAGCAGAGCTACAAGAGATGGATGGAGAGGTTGATCATGTTCACCTGCTGGTGAATTACCCGCCAAAAGTGGCAGTATCGGCGCTGGTGAACAGCCTAAAAGGGGCATCCAGTCGGGTGCTGCGAAAAGAGCGGCCAGACATCGCCGCCAAGTTCTACTACAAGGGCATGTTGTGGTCGCCATCTTACTTTGCATCGAGTTGTGGCGGCGCTCCGATAGAGATCATCCGGCAGTACATCGAGCAACAGCAAACACCTCATTAACCATGGAACGGCTACGCCATTCACACCTTATATTCCCGCCATGAATGACGGGGCTTTACGGTGCTTTTGGGTAATCCTGATAGTGGCCTAGCCCCTTGTGCTTGGCCTGTGGCAGGCTCTTGCGGATGCCGAGCAGGTAGCCATAGAGGTTACAAAACGTCCCCCCCTGGGTGAAGATGCCGGTGGCGCGGGCCGGGTCGTAACCCGCCAGCAGCGCTATCTGGCGCACCACCTTCTTCTCCAGCTCCTCGGCCACCCCGGCATACTCGGAGTAGACCAGGTTGGGGTTGGCGAGGATCCCCATCTGGGCGCCGTAGATGGCGGGATCCGCCGACATGGTGATGACGTTCTCGACGCTGGAGGGGTTCTCCCAGTCCTTTGACAAGGCGCCGGCAAACAGCAGCTCGGCCATGGGCTCGCCCGGGGTGCGCATGGTGGCTGGCACCGGCATGGTCTCGCAGAGATCCGCCAGACGGGCGCGGCCATCGGGCCAGGCGTTGAGGCGCGCAGCCGGGGCCAGTCCACGGGCGCGAAACTCGTTGAGGGTGGCAAAACCGGGCTCGCGAAAGACCGGCCAGAGATCGGGGTTGCGCGAGAAGAAGTGGGCTTTGACGGTGGCAAAACGGCGAGCGAATTCGGGGGAGACGGCGTTGACGCCCTCATCTTTCAGATAGACCAAGTGATTCATTTTTATACCATTGATACTGCTGAGGTGCGGTTTTTATACTCCAGTGACACCTCTATCAACAGAGACAATAACTAATGGTCTGCCCTACTTTTTGTCATGTTGGCGCCCTGAGGGGCGCCGCGCCCCCTCTTCCCTCTTTTCCCCTGTTCATCTTGTGATCCTGGTCATGGGCAAGGTCAGCGCAGGGCGGTCAGCAGCCATGCCGAAAACCCTTCCAGCTCGGGGTTGGCCGAAAACGTCGCCCGCCACTGACGCAGCAACTCGTCGATGGCCTCGGGACGATAGGCCACCCCGGGCAGGCGTGCGGCCAGGTCATCCAGGGGCGCAGGGTCCAGGGTGTCGCTGAAAATCTGTGCCCGTCCTATCACCCCCTTCTCCACGTCGAAATGAAGCTCGACCCCGCCCCAGGGGAAGCGCTCCTCCAGCAGGTGGCTGAAGGCGGGAGCATGGCCGAAGTTCCACTCCCAGCTGCGTTGGCGGGCAAAGGTCTCGGCAAAGCCGGGCAGGTCGGGCATCCGCTCGGGGGAGATGTGCTCGGGCGGCACCACCTCACCGTAATGGGCAAAGAAGGCGTCGCACAGGGCCTGCACCACCTGCTCATGACCCAGGCCAAGCAACAGCTCGCCAAGGTTCGCCACCCGGCTTCTCACCGAGCTGATACCCTTGGCCGCCAGCTTCTTGGGGTCGGGATTGAGGTAGTGGGCGAGGCGGCCGAGATCGGCGTCCAGCAGCAGGGTACCGTGGTGAAAGCCGCGATCATGGGTCTCCCGGTAGGCCGAACCCGACACCTTGCGATCCCCGTCCGGGGTCGCCACCAGCAGGTCGTTGCGCCCGGAGGCAAAAGCACTCACGCCGAGTCTGGCGAGGGCATCAATGACGATGGCGGTGGAGACGCTCTTGTCATAGCCGGGCTTGCCCGCCATGAAGGTGAAACAGCTGTTGCCAAGGTCGTGGAACACGGCGCCGCCCCCGCTGCTGCGCCGGGCCAGGGTCACCCCGTCCTCTTCCATGCGGCGGGTGTTGCACTCCTTCCAAGGGTTCTGGGCCCGGCCTATCACCACCGTATTGTCGTTGCGCCACAGGAACAGCACCCGCTGGGCCGGGTCCATCTGGCGAAAGATGCACTCCTCCACCGCGAGGTTGAACAGGGGATCGTGGGAGTCGGAGAGCAGCAGGCGCAAGGAAGACATGACAGGACCTTCTCGGAAAACAGGAAACGGATGACTACCATACCACCCTGAACGAAGGAAGGCGTCCCCCGACCGCCACAGGTCGACACCCGACACGGACAAGAGCATCAACTTCTGATACGACAGGAGAAGATAAGAGGGAATTGCAGAAAACACGCAGTTTGTCATTAACAGGCGAGAAGAGAGGCGGCAGCCATCCCTCCTGGAATGACACCTAATGCCCTTGTCACCGGCCGGTGACGGGTTGACAAGGTTTCAAAATGAGCCGTGACGCCCATTGACGTGATGAATGACACAAAAATGACTTTTAATGCCTCCCGCGCCCCATCTTATTGGGGCTTGCTCCCCTTGCGAATAACAGGAAATTGTTTGACTCTAGCCAGAAGAGCACCTCCCGAGAGAACAGCGGTATGACGGAGTCCGATGCATCTCGCCAGCCTGTACGCTGGCTTCTGCCCTTCTGGGTGATGATTGCCACCCTGACCACGGCTCACCTCAGGGCGGATGAGCGCGTCATCCTGCAACTTCCCTGGCAGCACCAGTTCCAGTTTGCCGGTTACTACGCCGCCATCGCCAAGGGGTTCTACCGGGAGGCCGGCCTGCAGGTCACCCTGCGGGAGGCGGGGCCGGGCACCGACGTCATCAATGAAGTCACCACGGGTCGCGCCCAGTTCGGCATCCGCGGCAGCGATCTGCTGCTGGCCCGGGCAGCAGGCCGCCCTATGGTGGTGCTCGCCGCCATGTTGCAGCACTCCCCCCTGATGCTCATCACCCTGGAGCGGCCGGATATCCAGACCCCGGGCGATCTGGCCAACAAGCGGCTGATGCTCGAACCCGGCTCCAACGAGCTGCTCACCTACCTGCATCGCTACACCCGCAGCCGGCAGTGGGAGACCCTGCCCTACGAACGGGGGGTCCAGGCACTGCTGAGGGGCCAGGCGGACGTCATCAGCGCCTACAGCACAACCGAGCCCTTCACCCTGCAGCAACAGGGCATTCCCTTCCGGGTGTTCAGCCCCCGCGACATCGGTTACGACTTTTACGGAGACAACCTCTTCACCTCGGAGAGTGAGGTCATCAACCAGCAGGAGCGGGTCCAGCGCTTCTTGCAGGCCAGCCTCAAGGGGTGGCGCTATGCCATGGATCATCCCGAGGAGATGATCAACCTGATCCTGGAGCACTACCCCAGCGGGGCCGGGCGCGAGGCGCTCGCCTTCGAGGCCCGTGAAACCCGGGCCCTGATGCAGCCCGACATCATCGAGCCCGGTTACATGCAGCAGGATCGCTGGCAGCAGATCGCCCGCACCTACCAGGAGGCCGGGATGATCAAGGCGGTGCCCAACCTCACCCCCTTTCTCTACAACAGTACCCAGGCGAGCCTTCGTCAGCAGCGCCAACTGCTCGACAGGAGCGTGGCCATCGCCATGCTGATCTCTTTCTCCCTGCTGGCCCTGCTCGGCGTCTTCCTGCACCTCTATCTGCGTCTGCGGGAAGAGGCCAGTGACCGACAGCGGCTCACCCGGGAACTGGCCCAGCGCGAGCAGCACTACCGCTTCGTGGCGGAGAACAGCGGCGACGTGATCTGGACCATGGACACCGACAGCCTGCGTTTTCGTTACATCAGCCCCGCCATCGCGTCCCTGAGCGGCTATGAGCCCGCAGAACTCTTTGCCCTCTCCCTGCGCCAGCTGCTCCCCGATGAGTCCTGGAAACAGCTTCGCGACGGCATCACCGCCTCCCTCGAGGCCTGGCAACGGGGGGATCATGGGCAGACCCGGTGCGTCATCCACTCCCAGCTGCGCCACAAGCAGGGTCATCTGGTGACCATCGAGACGGTCACCACCTTGCACGGCAGCACCAGCACAAGACCGGACGCCATTTTGGGGGTGACCCGGGATGTCACCGAACGTTCGGCCCGGGAGGAGATGATGCGCCGCCTCGCCTTCTATGACCCCCTCACCGGCCTGGCCAACCGCCGCCTGCTGCAACAGCGGCTCAAGGAGACCCTGGAGCAGGCTCCCCAGCAGCCCCTGGCCCTGGTCTTCATCGATCTCGACCACTTCAAACCCATCAATGACACCTTCGGCCACGAAACCGGCGACCTGCTGCTCAAGTTGGTGGCCGAGCGCATGGGGGAGTGCGTCAGAGAAGAAGACCTGGTGGCACGCCTTGGGGGGGACGAATTCGTGATCATGCTGCCCGATACGGATGCCTCGGCCCTCGCGGTCGCCGACAAGCTGCACCACTGCCTGCATCACCCCTTCCAGCTTGAGCAGCAGGCGCTGCGCATCTCCGGCAGCATAGGGGTCGCCCTCTATCCGGATCACGGCACCGACCCCAAGACCCTGATGCACCACGCCGATCAGGCCATGTATCAAGCCAAGCACCATGGCCGGGGCAGGGTCTGCCTGTTTTCCACCGGGCAGGATCCCCTCCCCGGCACCCTGCAATGGCAGCCCGCCCACGCATGCGGCCACCCCCGCATCGATGCGGACCACCGCCAGCTCTACCTGCTGGCCAACCGCTTGCTCGAGCACATGCAGGATCCCGGCATCCATCCCGATGCCTTGCTGGCAGACATGGCGCAGATATTCGAGATGGCGCGCCAGCACTTCCTCCTCGAAGAGCAGGTCCTCGCGCAATATGGCTATGAGGAGCTGGCGGCCCATCGCCAGGAGCACCAGCATCTGCTGAAAAAAGCCGGTCAGCTGATGGCGGCCGCACAGGCGGGCACCCTTGGCAACGACGCCCTGCTCAACTTCATCATCCAGGAGCTGGTCGTGGGTCACATGAGCCAGGCGGATCGCCGTTATTTCCCCCTGATGAAAACCTGCGATGCCCGCGAGGCGGTGTGATGCCAGAAAACAGGGGGCATTGGCCCCCTGTGTTTACCTCTGACTTCGGCGCACAAGCAGGCTGTAGTAGAGCAGCGGGATCACCACCAGGGTGAGCAGGGTGGAAACCAGGATCCCGAAAATCAGGCTGATGGCCAGACCGTTGAAGATGGGATCATCGAGGATGAACAGGGCCCCGATCATCGCCGCCAGCGCCGTCAGCATGATGGGTTTGGCCCGCACCTGGGCCGCCGCAATCACCGCCTGCTCGAACGCCACGCCATTCGCCCGCTGCTGTTCGATAAAGTCCACCAGCAGGATGCTGTTGCGTACGATGATCCCGGCCAGGGCGATCATCCCGATCATCGAGGTGGCGGTGAACTGGGCCCCCAGCAGGGCGTGACCCGGCATCACCCCGATGAGGGTGAGTGGAATGGGGGCCATGATGATGAGCGGCACCAGATAGGATCGGAACTGGGCAACCACCAGCAGGTAGATGAGGATCATCCCCACCCCGTAGGCTAGCCCCATGTCGCGGAAGGTCTCGTAGGTAATCTTCCACTCCCCGTCCCACAACAGCGCCACCTCTCCCAGTTTGTCGGGCTGCTGCACGTAATACTGGGGCAGCGAGATGTCGGCACCGGCGGCAAACATGCCGTAGAGCGGGCTGTCGGCATGGCCGCCCATGTCGGCCACCACCATCACCATGGGCTGCATGTTCTTGTGCATGATATAGCTGGGAGCCACCTCATCGCGGCGACTCACCAGCTCGGAGACCCGCACCAGCTGGCCGCTCTGGCTGCGCACCTTGAGGGCCAGTACGCCCGCCAGATCCCGCTTGTCGCCGGGAGCGAGCTCGATGCGGATCGGCACCGGATACTTGGCGCCGTGCCCCTGCAGCCAGCTGGCATCCTGATAGCCCACCCCGCCATTGAGGGTGCTCACCAGGTCCCCGAGATCGACTCCGAGCAGGGCGGCCTTGCTGCGATCCACCACCAGCCGCCACTTGGGTTGCGGGTCGGTCAGATAGATATCCACGTCCACCAGATCGGTCGTTGCCACGAAACGGGCCTGTACCGCGCGCGCCGCGGCTTCACGGGCGGCCTGAGTCGGGCCATAGACCTCGGCGACTATGGGTGACCAGACCGGCGGGCCGGGTGGCACTTCCACGACTTTCAGGTTGCCCCCCACCGTGCTGGCGATGGCCTGCAGCGGTGCCCGTACCGACTGGGCAATCTGGTGACTGCTGCGATCCCGCTCATGCTTGTCCACCAGATTGACCTGAATATCCCCCACGTTGGCGCCGCTGCGGATAAAGTAGTGGCGCACCAGCCCGTTGAAGTTGATGGGGGCCGCACTGCCGGCGTAGATCTGGTAGTCCTTCACTTCCTCCACCTTGGCAAGCTCCCGCCCGACCGCCAGCAGGGTGCGCTCAGTCTGCTCCAGGGTCGCCCCCTCCGGCATATCGAGCACCAGCTGGAACTCCGATTTGTTGTCAAAGGGGAGCATCTTGAGCACCACCCACTGCACCACTGGCATGGCGGCGGCTGCCCCGACCAGCAGCAGGATAACCAGCCAGAGCTTGTGCCTCGCTCTCTTGGCCCCATCACCGATCAGAAAAGGGGTCATCAGCCGGTGAAAAAGACCGACCTTGGCCTCGCCGTGGACACCGTGTACCTCCCCCTTGAGCAAATGGCTCGCCAGCCAGGGTGAGAAGATAAAGGCCACCAGCAGGGAGATAAGCATCCCCATGCTGGCATTGATGGGGATGGGGCTCATGTAGGGGCCCATCAGGCCGCTGACAAAGGCCATCGGCAGCAGTGCCGCGATGACGGTCAGGGTCGCCAGTATGGTCGGCCCCCCCACCTCGTCCACCGCCCCCGGAATAAGATCCTTGAGCGCCCCCTTGCCCAGACCGCGATGGCGGTGGATGTTCTCCACCACCACGATGGCGTCATCCACCAGAATGCCGATGGAGAAGATCAGCGCAAACAGCGACACCCGGTTGAGGGTAAAGCCCCAGGCCCAGCTGGCAAACAGGGTCAGCGCCAGGGTGATGACGATGGCAACGCCCACCACCAGTGCCTCGCGCCAGCCCATGCTCACCAGCACCAGCAACACCACCGCCGTGGTGGCAAAGATCAGCTTGCCGATCAGGGTGTTGGATTTGGTCTCGGCGGTGACGCCGTAGTCACGGGTCACCGTCACCTCGACCCCGGCAGGGATCAGCCGATTCTGCAAACTCTCGACCCGCGCCTCTACCCTCTTGGCCACCTCGACCGCGTTCTGGCCCGGCTGCTTGCCGATAGCCAGGGTCACTGCCGGATAGCTGCGATCCCCCAGCCCCATCCAGCTGCGCTTGGTCGGGGTCTCCTGACCTAGGGAGACCTTGGCAACCTCCCCCAGATAGACCGGCTTGCCGTCGTGCAGCCCCACCACCAGTTCTCTAGCCTCCTGCTCGCTTTGCAGGAACTGCCCCACCTGCACCTTGATCTCACTGTTGTCTTGCTCGATGGCCTGTGTTGTGCCCACCTGATTGGCGGCCGCCAGTCGCTGACTCAGCTCGCCCCAGCTGATGCCGTGGGCGCTGAGGGCCGCCGGATCCGGCATCACCCGCAGCACGGCGCTCTGGCTGCCCAGCGTGTAGATATCGCGGGTGCCGGGAATCCGCTTGAGTTCGGTCTCCAGCTCATGGGCGACCCGAGTCAGCTCGGGGGCACCCAGCTGCTTGCTCCCATCTTTGCTCCATAAGGTCAAACTGACGATGGGGACATCGTCGATCCCCCGGGGTTTTACCAGTGGCTGACCGACCCCGATCCCCTGTGGCAACCAGTCGCGGTGGGAGTCGAGCTGGTTGTTGAGATCGACGATGGCCTGCTCGCGGCTCACCCCCACCTTGAACACCACCACCAGCAGGGCCCCATCGGGTTGGGAGAAGGAGTAGAGGGTATCGATCCCCTTTATCTGGGAGACCACCTGCTCGGCAGGGGTGGTGACGAGAGAGGCCACTTCAGCCGGGGTGGCCCCCGGGAAGGGGATATAGACATCGGCGAAGGTGACATCGATCTGCGGCTCCTCCTCCTTGGGGGTCACCAGCACCGCAAACAGGCCGAGTAGCAACCCCACCAGCGCCAGCAGCGGGGTGATGGCCGAGCCCTGAAACAGCGCCGCCAGCCGACCGGCAGGCCCCAGCCTCTCCCTGTTGCCGCTCAGCTCGCTACTCATGGGCCACCTCCTGCTGCTGCGCCCAGGCATCGGGGGCCAGCTTGTCGCCGGCTTGCAGACCGGCCAGGATCTCGCACTGTCCCTCGACGCAATCGCCGACCCGCACCGGCGTCAGGACCCAGCCAGCGGGCTGCTGCAGATAGACGCCGTTGAACTCCCCTTGCCGCAGCAGGGCGCGGTCCGGCACCTGCAACACCAGACGCTCACCCCGCTTGAGCTGCACCTTGAGCCACATGCCGGGCAATACCCCGGCGGTGTGCGGCGGCAAGTCGAGGCGCAACCGGAAGGCGTGGGTCTGGCTGTCGGCATAGTTGAAGCGGGTCAGTTTGGCGGGGGTTAGAGTCTTGCCATCGGGCAGCAGCACCTGCACATCCGCAGGCTCACGAGCAAGCGTCAGGGCGGATTGTGGCAACTCCACCTCCACCCGCAAGGTATCGAGGGAGAAGCCGGAGAGCAGCGGGGTACCCGGGGCGACTGTCTCCCCCAGCTCTACCAGCCGCTTGGTCACCACCCCAGCGTAGGGGGCGAGGATGCGGGTATAGCCGTAGGCTTCCCGGGCCTGGATGAGGGCGGCCTCGGCGGCATTGACCTCGGCGCGGGCGGCCCGATCCGTTGCCTGGGCGTTGTCGAGCTGGGCCCGGGTGATCACCCCCTTGGCGATGAGGGCCTGATAACGGGTGAGCTGGCGCTCGGCCTCCACCTGCTGGGCCTGGGCCCTGGCCACCCGCGCCTCGGCGCCGGTCAGGGCGGCAGATTGCTCCTTGCCGCTTATCTCGAGCAGGGGCTGCCCGGCCTGTACCTCGTCGTTCACATCCACCAGCATGCGGGAGACGCGGCCACTGGTCTGGGCCGCGACCGTCCCCTGATGAATGGCGCTCACGGTACCGCTCAGGGTGAGCCAGTCGATGACGCGCTGCGGGGTCAGCGTCAGCAACCCCTTGGCCTCCTCGGCCGCCACCAGGGTGGATGTCATGACCAGCAGGGTGGTCACCAGCAACCGGATTGTGTTCATCATGATTCTCCTTCCCTGGCATCATCAGTCACTTCACGGGATCAGGCGGTACGGGGCTGGCGAGCCTTGTTCCATGCGTGAACCAGCACCCGGTCGACCAGCAAGATCCCGGCCACCATGGCCGCTATAAACAACATTATCATGGGCTGCCCGCTGGAAATGAGACTCAAGGCTGGCCCCGGGCAGATGCCCACCAGCCCCCAGCCGATGCCAAACAGCGCGGCCCCGCCGATCAGGCGGCGATCCAGCCTGGGGGTGGGGACGGCGACGATGGGCTCTCCCAGCAGACTCTGGCGGCGGGGTTTCACCAGCAGAAAATAACCCGGCATAAAGACCAGCAGGGCGCCTCCCATCACGAAGGCGAGGCTGGGATCCCAGGCCCCGGCCAGATCGAGAAAACCGGTGACCCGGGCGGGATCCACCATGCCGGAGATGGCCATCCCCAGCCCGAACAGCAGGCCCGCAAACAAACTTGTCAGCAACTTCATGGCGATCAGCTCCTTACAGCAGATGATGAGTGACGAAGACGGTGATGAAGCCTGCCGCCATAAAGATCAGGGTGGCGACAATGGAGCGCAGGGAGAGCCGCCCAATGCCGCAAATACCGTGACCGCTGGTGCAGCCATTGCCAAGACGGGTACCGATACCGACCAGCAGACCGGCCAGCAGCACAACGGGCCAGCCGGGCAGCGTGGTGAATGCAGGCATGCTGGCCCAGCCCAGGGTCAACGCCAGCCAGGCGCCCGCCCCGAGCCCCAGCAGAAACAGTACCCGCCAGGGCGCCCGGTGTTGCAGCGCACCGGCCAGAATGCCGCTGATCCCGGCGACCCGGCCGTTGAACAACATCAGGATCAGGGCCGACAGCCCCGCCAGCATGCCGCCGCCCAAAGAGAGCAGCCATTGGCTTTCCATCATCAAGATTCCTTATTTTCTGAGTGACAAAAATGGGTTTGCAGCGCCGCCAGCACATCGGCGGCCGCCTCGCTCACCAGCGAGTAGTAGATCTGCTGTGAGACCTTGCGCGAACGGATAAGGCCATGGCGCTTCAATACCGACAGTTGCTGGGAGAAGGCCGATTGCCCGAGCTGGCTGTGGGCCAACAGCTCCCCGACCTCCTTCTCCCCCTCCACCAGCTGGCAGAGCACCATCAGGCGCTCAGGATGGGCCAACGCCTTGAGCAGGGAGGCGGCCGCCGTCGCGTGTCTGTGCATCTCGTCGAATGGGCTCATAAGCATAAATTAGCAATTGCTGATATTTAGTCTATTGTATAAATCAACACTAAATTAGCAACCACTAAATAACCAAAAAAAGAGGAGAGACACATGACAGTCGATAACGGAGTCAGAGTGGTCGCAGGCTGCATCTTGCTGCTGTCGCTGCTGCTCACTGCCTGGGTCCACCCGGGCTTCGTCTGGCTGAGCGTCTTTGTCGGGGTCAACCTGATACAGAGTGCGTTCACCGGCTTCTGCCCCGCCGCCATGATCCTGAAGCGCATGGGCATGAAATAGCCCAAACCGGACGATGAAAACGAGGGAGCTATGGCTCCCTCGTGGTAAAAACCCATTTTGTTTCAATATGTTGCTGTCAGAGCCCCAAGGTTTACCCCTGTTGCCACATCGGCTACCATGTCGCCTCTTTATCACTAGCGGAGACCATCGGTGGGCAACTCATCAAGTGACAGATGCACGCCGACCCTCATCGTCGGCACCTCGGTCGCGAGCTAGCCGCAGAGTCCCTCTGCCGCAACTCGCAACCCTGCGAGAAGCGGAAATCCACTCCCCTCTTCTCTTTTTACACTTGACGTCGGGTGACCCTGGCCAACCGCCACGGGCGCCTTGCCTGCATAGTTTCTGCTTCCCACAAGGAGGCTGCTATGCGTTTTATCTCAATCAAACCGGCTGCGGATCGCGCGGTCGCAACAGGTTCCGTTGCTACCCGGGCTCATCCCCTGCTGAGCAAGCTCGGCCTTGGCATGCTGCCGCGCTGGCTGGGCGGCAAACCGCGCCAGCACCACTACCGGCTGCAGATCCGCTGCGAGGATCGCGCCGATCTGGAGCAGGTGCTGGAGATGGTGAGCCACACCCTGCAACCGGCCGGGCTGCACCCCATGCAATCGATGAAACCGGGTCGCAGCGGCGGACGTGAGCTGGTGCTCAACCTCCAGTGCACCCCGCCCCAGCGCCGCTATCTGGTGCAATTTGTCCATCAGGTCGGGGCAGACCATCCGGTACGCTGGGAACTGCGTCCGCGCCGCGGCGGCGATCCCGAGCGCACCTGACGGCGCTCACCTTGCCCACGCAGTAATCCGGGTCATCGGCACTATCGGGGGCTGGCCAGGCAGGCTCCCTTCCCCCCTTGCGTGCCCGGAGCCAGAACCGCGTCCCAGCGTGCATTTTTCATGCAGGCCTGTCGCACGCACATCCTTGCGATTCATCCGCCATCTCACCTGGCGTGCCATCATGGATTGCGCGAGGCCATCACTGATCAGAAGGAGTACCTCATGAGAATGTGGCAACAACTCGATTTTCTCGCCCTGCTCGACACCCTGGCCAGCCTGTTGCTCGCCTTCGTGCTGGGCAGCCTGGTCGGACTGGAGCGCCAGTACCGCCAGCGCACCGCCGGCCTTCGCACCAACGTGCTGGTCGCCGTGGGGGCGGCCCTGTTCGTCAACCTGGCCCAGCGCATCTATGACCTGCATGGTGGCAGTTACGGGGTCGTCCACGTGGTGGCCTACATCGTCTCCGGCATCGGTTTTCTCGGCGCTGGCGTCATCATGCGGGAATCCGGCAACATCCGGGGCATCAACACAGCGGCCACCCTGTGGGGCGTGGCCGCGGTCGGGGCCGCCTGCGGCGCCGGGTTCGCCCTGGAGGCCATCCTCGGCGCCCTCTTCGTGCTGGCCGCCAACACCCTGCTGCGTCCCCTGGTCAACCAGATAAACCGTGACCCGGTGAACAACATGGACACCGAAGTGACCTATCACGTGACCGCTCTCATCGGCCGCGCTCACCAGAAGGAGGTACTGCCCTGGCTCGAGCAGATGCTGGAGCAGGCCCACTACCCCCTGAGCGAGCTCGACATCACCCCCTTCGGCGATCAGGATCTCGAGATCTCGGCGGCGCTGCTCGCCACCGCCATCGATGGCACCAAGCTCGATGCCCTGATGAACACGCTCGGGGAGCACCCTCACATCAAGCAGATCTTCTGGCGGGCCAGCATTACCGATTGACGCCCTCATACCAGACGCAGCACAAAAAGCCCCGCCGGATCCGGCGGGGCTTTTTCACAGGAAAGGGAAGCCGTGTGCCTAACGGCGGCTGCGCCAGCGCACCCTGGGGTTGATGACCTGGGCGGTCTGGGCTGGGGGATTGCCCGCGATGAGTTGCTGCATCATCTCGAAGGCGGCACGGGCCAGGGCCGGGCAATCCTGGGCCACGGAATCGATGCGCATGGGGATGCAGTCGAGCAGATCGTGATCGTCGAACGTACACAGGCGCATGCCGGTCTCCATCAGTTCCGCCTCGTTGAGGTAGCGCAGCACCCCCTCCAGCAGGGTGAAAGAGGCGGTAAAAAGCCCCTTCGGCGGCGCCCCGAGTTCGTCCACCAGCTCAGACATCAGCTGATAGCCCGAGCTCGGCTGGTAGTCACGGTGGCGGACCCGGTCTGAAGTGGCCTCCAGCCCGGCCCGGTGCAATCCGAGCTCGTAACCCGCCAGCCGGTGGCGGCTGGGGGAGAGATCCAGCAGACCGCCGAAGTAATAGATCTCCTCCCCGCAATCCTCGGCCATATCCTGCACCAGCTCGGCGGTAGCCTTGCAGGCGTCCGAGATCACCATGGGCAGGCGCGACTCACCGATGTGGCGGTCGAGCTGCACCACCGGCAAGCGGTCGTGGATGCGGGCATAGATGTCGTCACTGTGGCCGCTGGAGGCGACGATGAGGCCATCCACCTGACGGCTGATGAGGTTGTCCACCACCCGCTGCTCCAGGGTGGGGTCATCCTCGGAGCAGGCGATGAGCAGCTGGATCCCCGCCTCCCGACAGCGGGCCTCAAGGGCCCGGGCGATGCTGGCGAAGCCGAAGTTGGTGAGGTCAGGGATCACCAGCCCCCAGGTGTAGCTGCGCACCTCCCGCAGGGAGCGGGCATGGATGCTCGGCTGATAGTGGCACTCGTCCGCCACCGCCTGGATCCGCTTGCGGGTATCGTCGGCGATGCGGTATTCCGCACTCTTGCCGTTGAGCACCAGGCTGGCGGTGGCCTTGGAGACCCCCGCAAGCGTGGCTATCTGGGCAATCGTGATCCGTTTCTTCTTCTCCACCTGACCTCCCGGCACACTGACACCGGGCTATTGTACTAGGCAGGTCGCCAGCGGCCAGTGATCGAGGCAAATTTTGCTGTCATCACCACCGCAACGTGCGGAAAGTACTGGGTTTTCGCCGGGGAAGTAACGGGTCGACAAGCTCTGGCGCCCGCCATCGACGAAGCACTCCAGGCTGGAGCGGTCACACAAGACGGTGATCTTGCCCCCAAGCCAGGGGGCGCTTCGCTCCTCCCACTCCCCGCTCTGCCAGTTCTGGCGCCGCAGGATGATGCGCCCCGGCTGCCACACCAGCTCGGCCACAGTGCCGAGGCGAAGGCTCCCCTCGCCGGTCAGCGCCAGATCGAGCCAGGCCGAGTCGATGGCCAGGGCAGGCAGCTCGTCCGGCGCCCCCTCGAAGCGGGTCTGCTCCCCTTTCAGGGCGCCCAGCTCAGCCACCGGCCGCTGGCAGAGCCACTCATCCTGCCAGAACAGCTCCCGCGGGCAGCTCATCTGGTGGATCCAGCCGTGCTCGAGAGTGGGCTGGCTCATCTCGTTCTCCTCCGGCAAGCCCAGCCAGCCGAACAGCAGGCGCCGCCCCTGACTGTCCTGGGTAGTCTGGGGGGCATAGAACTCGAATCCCCTGTCCAACTCGTGGAAAGCCCCGTGCTCGAAGCGCTCGCCGTCGAAGTCACCCGCCAGCCAGCCGCACTGGTAGAGGTTGCGATAATCCTCTCCCTGCGGGGCAATCCCCTGCGGGCAGCTGATCAGCACATGGCGATCTCCCAGGGGGAACAGGTCCGGACACTCCCACATGTAGCCAAACTCCCCGAGACCGCCGCGCCCGCTGCCGGCGATGGGGCCCACCAGTGTCCAGGCATCCAGGGTGTCACCGCGATAGAGCAGCACCTCACCCCGATCGTCCAGGGTGCGGGCCCCCAGCACCATCAGCCACTGCCGACCGTCGTGCCACACCTTGGGGTCGCGCACATGGCCGCTGTAGCCTGCGGGCAGGTCCAGCACGGGTCCCAGCTTGGCAAAGCCCCCCTCACCGTCGGCACGGGCCAGACACTGGTAGGCGGTGCGGCTGCCGTCCGGGTATTTGACGTTGCCGGTATAGATGAGGGTCAGACGCCCCTGCTCGTCGCTCACCGCCGAGCCCGAATAGCAGCCGTGGCTCTCATAGGCCTCGGTGGGCAGCAGCGCCACCGGCTCGTGCTGCCAGTGCAGCAGATCGGTGGAGGTGACATGCCCCCAGCCCTTGTTGCGGTGCTCGCAACCGAGCGGGTTCCACTGGTAGAAAAGATGGTAGCGCCCGTCGTGCTCGATAAAGCCGTTGGGATCGTTGAGCAGCCCCACCGGGGCTGCCAGATGCCAGCGGGGCCGATGGGGATCGGCCGCCGCCTTGAGCTGTCCGGCCAGCAGGGACCGGACAACCTGGTTCAGGAGATGGCTTTCCTTCATCACTCCACCTTGTACTTGAGCAGGTAGGAGGCGGCGAAAGCGGCGCCAAAGGCGATCACCAGACCGATGACGTAGTGGATGAGGCTCATGGGCTGGACGATGGCCATGCCCGGGATGCCGGTCAGGCCCACCGCCGTCATGCCGACCTTGGCCGCCACCACGTAGGCGCCGCCGCAGGCCCCGCCGAACAGGCCGGCCAGGAAGGGCTTGATGTAGCGCAGGTTGACCCCGAAGATCGCCGCCTCGGTGATGCCGAGCAGGCAGGACATGGCCGCCGGCACCGTGATGGCCTTGATCTTCACGTCCCGGGTCTTGAAGTAGACCGCGAGGCAAGCCCCGCCCTGGGCCACGTTGGCCATGGCCCAGATGGGCAGCAGGAAGTTGACGCCGATGGCAGGGTTGGCCAGCAGCCCCGCCTCGATGGCGTGGAAGCTGTGGTGGATGCCGGTGATGACGATAAGGGAATAGGTGCCGCCAAACACCAGACCCGCCAGCCAGCCTGCCTGCTCATAGAGGGCGCTCAGACCGAACGAGATGCCATCCCCCAGCACCCGCCCGGCGGGGCCGATGAAAAGCAGCGCCACGAAGCCGGTGATGATAACGGTCAAAAACGGGGTGAGGATGAGATCCAGGGCGTCAGGGATGCGCTTGCGCAGCTGCTTCTCCAGGTGGGACATGAACCAGACCGCCAGGAGCACCGGGAAGACAGTGCCCTGGTAGCCGATCATGGCGACATCCAGGCCGAAGAAGTCCATGGTCTTGAAGCCCCCGGCCACGCCCCAGGCGTTGGTCAGGGCCGGGTGAGTGAGGATGCCGCCAAGGGTCGCCCCGAGGTACGGATTGCCGCCGAATTCGCGCGCCGCCGTAAAGCCGATGAGGATCGGCAGGATGATGAAGGCTGCCGAGCTGAACATGTCGAGCATGACGAACAGGGCGCTGTCGGCGTTGACCCAGCCGTAGGTGCGCACCATGCCGAGCAGCCCCATCAGCAGACCGGAGGCGACGATGGCCGGAATGATGGGCACGAAGATGTTGGAGAGGGTCCGCGCCAGACGTTGGGCCACGTTGAGCTTGGCCGTCGCCATGTCGGTCAGCTCCGCCTTGCTGGCGGTGCCGGTCCCGGTCAGGGTGACGAACTCCGCATAGACCTTGTTGACCAGGCCGGTGCCGAAAATGACCTGGATCTGGCCGGCGTTGCTGAAGCACCCCTTGACCCCCTCCAGCTTGTCGATGGCGGCCTTGTTCACCTTGCTGTCGTCCGCCAGCACCAGCCGCAGCCGGGTGGCGCAGTGGGCGGCGCTGACGATGTTCTCCTTGCCCCCGAGCAGGGGCACCAGATCCTGGGCTATCGCACTGATATTCATATTCTTCCTCTTATGACCCGCCACGCTGGCGGGCCCTTGTCACATGAGAGTAGGGGCTGTCGAGCCGGGCTTCTAGCCGCAGATCAACAGCCGTCTGCGCCTGATCGCAAAAATTCATCCAGCCGGGTGCGGGTGGGCAGTGCCGTCATCGCCCCCTTGGCGGTGGTGGCGAGCGCCCCGCAGCCGTGGGCCTGAGCCAGAATGGCGGGCAGCTCGGCCAGCGTCGGCAGCGAGGTCCGTTCGGCCAAGGCCGCCAGCAGCCCGGCAACGAAGGCGTCCCCCGCCCCAGTGGTATCGAGTGGCGTCACTTTGGGCCCCACCCACTCCAGCAACTCGCCACCCAGACGGGCCACCACACCGGCCGCCCCCCGGGTCACCAGCACCAGGGCCGGGCCTGAAAGAGTGGCAAGCCCCGCCGCCAGATCGTCCAGACCGCTCAGCAGTTGCAGCTCCTCCACCGAGAGCTTGACCACGTCTGCGAGGGCCATGGCCTCGCGCACCACGGGCAGCATCTCGGCAGGGTTGCCCCACACCTCTGGCCTCAGGTTGGGGTCGAAGCAGACCCGCCCCCCGACGGCACGGATGGTCGCCATGGCTTGCAGACAACTGCTGCGCACCGGCTCGTTGGCGAGCGCAATGGAGCAGGTCAGCAGCCACTGCCCGGCCTGGAAGACCGGCAGATCGGCGGGGCTCAGGAACTGATCGGCGCTCGGGCGCACCATGAAGGTGAAGCTGCGCTCCCCCGCCTCATCGAGATCCACCAGCACCGTGCTGGTGCGATGGGCCGGATCCTGGATCAGGTGGCGAATGTCGACCCCCTCCCTGGCCAGGGTCTCCCCCATGAAGCGGCCGAAGGGATCCGCGCCGACCCGGCCAATGAAGGCCGATTCCCCGCCGAGCCGGGCAACGCCCACCGCCACGTTGGCCGGTGCGCCACCCGGACACTTGAGGTAGTACTGCTCCCCTTCCGGGATCAAGTCCACTACCGCATCCCCCATTACCCACACACGATTCGTCACCTTGTTGCTACTCCACTGCTGCACAGGATTTGCCGGGGTCAGCCCCGGGTTCTGGGTCCGCATTATCAGCTAAACCGTTTTAGCTAACCAACAGATCCCGGGGCCGCCTGCCATTTTTGTGATCGGAATAACGAACTAGAACCAGGTTTCCATCTGCACGCCAAAGTTCCACTCGCCCCCGGCGGTGAAGTTGCTCTGGCCCATGGCATCGGAGCTGGCATAGTTGTCGAGCTCGGAGGACCAGTCCATCCAGGTGGCGAACACCCGAAGCTCGGGCCGCTCGAAGAAGCCGGCGGTCTGCGCCTTGAAGGTCGGCGCGAAGGTGAGCTTGGTGAAATCGCCGCTCACCGCCTGGCGACCCTTGTAGCCCTTGGGATCGAGGTCCATGTACTGCCAGGTCGCCTCGTAGACCAGCTCGACGTTCTGGCTCAGCACCTGGGCCAGGCGGCCATTGAGGGTCACCCAGCGGTACTCGTCCCCCTTCACGTAACGATCCTGGCTGTGCTCGGCCAGCAGGGCCGGGGCCACACGCCAGCGGGGCGCAAGATCGGTGGCGCCAAACACGGCGACCCGCACCGCATCGGCATCCGGCAGCAGCTCGCTGTCGGAGCCCAGCCCCTTGAGCTCGGCACCCAGACCGTGGCCATACAGCACCGCCGCCTTGGAGAAACCGGGGTTGATGCCAAAGAAGCTGTCGGCGTGGTAGGCCACCAGGGTGTGGGCCCCCTTGTTCGCCGCTTCGCTGCCCGCGCCGCCGTCGTTGATGCGCGCCTCGTTGTCCTTGGCGGAGAGGCCGTTCAGCATCCACTGCCAGTTGCCAACGCGGTTGTTCATGGTGAGGATGTAGCTCTCGATGTCGGAGAGACCGCTCGCGCTGATGTCGCCGTAGTCGCGCCCGTAGAGGGAGAAGTTCGCCTTCCAGCTGTCGGCCAGCTGCACGTCGTAGACGCCGCCGCCGGTACCGGCCAGGAAGACCACGTCCGAGTCGAGCCAGTGGATGTCGAAGTTGTCCCGGTCAAAGCGCTTGCCCGCCCAGAGCACCGAGTGCTGGAAAGGACCGCTGAAGCTCGCCAGATCGCCGATTTCGGCAAACACCTGGCGGGTATTGAGGCTGGAATCGCTGGCGGTCCAGTCGTTGCTGGTCTCCACCCCGTCCGCCAGCATCAGCTTGTAGCGGGCCCAGCTGCCATCGTCGAAGGTCTGGGTCTTCAGCAGGTTGGCCTCCATGTAGGTGTCATCCTCGTTGCCAAGGCGACCCACGGCGCCGCCCACCGAGCCGGCCGGGGTGATGTAGGGGCCGCCGCGGCCACCATTGCCGTTGCCGTTCACCAGCAGGCCCGAGCGGGCATAGCCGTGGAACTCGAAGCCCTGGGCCCCGGCGGTCTGCTTGTCCACCTTCTCGCTCTGGGCCTTGGCAACCACGGCGGTCTCGCGGGCTTCGTTTGCCTTGCTCTGGGCCTCGTCGGCCCGCGCTTCGGCAGCGGTGGCGCGCGCCTCGGCTGCCTGCACCCGCGCCTCCAGCGCCGCCAGCCTGGCTTCGATACCACCATCCGCCGCCCACAGCGGGCTGCTCATTCCCAATCCCAGCGCCACGGCCAGCGCCAACTTGCTCTTGAACATCGTCATCGTCCTCACCTGTCTTCTGTCGCCCGTCCGGGCTCTGTTGTTGTTGACGAGCTGAGGATAGCTAAACCGCTTTAGCTGACTCAATATGCCAGCTAAACCGTTTCAGCAGGAGTGTGAGCGGGATAACATTTGTACAGGAGGAATTGGTGGAAGTTGTGAGGAGGATCCCTCATCGGGATCCACTCAATAAGGGAGGATCCAGGCCAGATGGCGGGCAAAAAAAAGGTTCATCGCGGCTTTCCGGGGAAGGCCGCCTTGATTTTCAGAAAAAAGTATTCTGAGTCCCTAAATC